>JAGOWQ010000044.1 GCA_018060185.1 Leptotrichiaceae bacterium
GTTTTTTGTGATAAAAAAAAATATCCAAAAAATGGTAGAAATAGAAAAATACAGGCAGAATTTCTAAAAACCATAATTTTTAGACTACCTGTATTTTTTATTGTTTAGCTAACTTAATGACATTGGTCGAAAACCTCTCTTTTTTATCCTTTATTCTTTCTCTTAAGAAGTTTGTGATAATCGTCTTATCTTTCTCTTGAAAAACAGCTTCTTTAGAAAGTTCTTTTTGCTCATTTATTAGTCCTTGTATATAAAAAGATAATGCCTTTGAATTAACATCTAAAGTTTTTTTTACTTCTGCTGTTGTTAGTTTTTCTATAGATTTTGAAATATTTTTATAAATTACTATCCCCACTGATAAAAAAATTAGGAAAAAAATACCTGTAAAGCTTATTATAATTTTATTTTTTATCTTCATATTACTCCTTTAATGCATTGTAATTTATTCAATGCTCATGTGCCCCCATCTGTATAATAAAATCAATGGATAAAATAATAAATATTATTTTATCCATTTCAAATCAAATATTTAAGCAAATATTATTTCATTCATTTCTTTTAAACCACTTACTATCAAATTAGCTTCTTTCAGGTTGTCGCTACCTATTCCTACAACTTTCATTTTGCCCTTAACAGCAGCTTCTACCCCAGCTTCTGCATCTTCAAATACTAAACAGTTTTCAGGTTTAACTCCAACTTCTTTAGCTCCCAAAATAAATACTTCAGGATCTGGTTTTGCCTTAGAAACTTTATTCCCATCTATTATTGCATCGAAATATTTTGTTATTCCAGTTTTATCAAGTATCATAACTGCATTCTTACTCGCAGACCCAAGAACAACTTTTATATTTGATTTCTTTAGATTTTTAATAAAATCTAAAGCTCCTGGAAGTAATTCTGATTCATCAATTTTGCTAATATTTTCTATATACCAATTATTTTTCTTTTCCGCTAACTCTTCTTGATCTTTAGAATTTAAAGATAACTCTCCAATTTCTAGTAATATTTCCAATGATTTTACTCTACTTACACCTTTTAATTTTTCATTTTGTTCTTCAGTAAAGTCAAATCCAAGATCATTAGCTAATCTTTTCCATGCCAAATAATGATATTTTGCTGTATCTACAATCACTCCATCCAAATCAAATAAGCATGCTTCAATATTTTTTATTATTTCTTTTTTATTTTCCATCCCTAACCCCTTAATATTTTAGTCTTTTATTTCTAATATTTTGTGACATTATAGTCATTATGTGTAATATCAATTTTATATTTTTCTTCTTTTAAAATTACTTTAAAAGAAAGTTTATTCCACTTTTTAGGTAATTTCGGATTAACAGATATTTTCCCATCTTTAATTCTTAATCCTGCAAATCCTAATATTGTTGCCATCCAAGCTCCACCATTTGCGGCAGGGTGTGTTCCTCCTATGTATATTGATCCAGCAAATTGCTTAGATTCTCCCGTTAAATCTACATTGGCAGTTTTAACAAAGAATGGATAAGCCCATTCAGGATTTCCAATCTCACAAGAAAGAAGTGAATAAATACATGGACTCAAACTAGATCCGTGCTCTGTTCTCGGCTCATAGTATTCCCAATTAGATTTTTTAATTTCTTGAGAGTAGTCTTCTCTAAATAGATAAAGCATTAATGCTACATCTGCTTGCTTAATAATCTGAGTATCTGACGCAACTCCATGGCCTCCACCCCAGTATTCTTTTGGATTAAGTAATCTGCTTTTTACTTCAGACAAAGAGCAATCTTCTAACCTACTATATCCATCAAATTGCTCTATTATCAGGCTTTTTTCGCTGGGTTCTGGAACAAATAATTTTTCTTTGAATTTTATTAAACTTTCAATTTCTCCACTATAATTAAGTTTTGAAATTAATTCATTATATTCTACTAAATAATTTTCTTTTAGTAGTTCTAAAGTATTCAACGCAATTTCTACTGTGTGATATACCATTTTACTTGTATAAGCACTATTATTTACTCTTTCATGATATTCATCTGGACCAATAACATCTAAAATTTCAAATCTATCTTTATCTTCCTTGAAATATGCATAAGAGTAGAAAAATCTTGCACATTCTAGAATTACTTCCGCTCCACCATGAAGAAGCATATCTATATCTCCAGTAAATTTATATGTTTCCCAAACTGCATAAGCAACAGCTGCACTTATATGGACTTGTTTGTCTTTAAAATATGTTTTAACAGGACGACCTGTAAAAACATCTGTTACATTAAAATCACTACAAGCATCTTCTCCATTTTCATGACTTTCCCATGCATAAAAAGCTCCTTTGAACCCGTAGTATTTCGCTTTTTCTCTTGCACCATCTAAAGTTCTTATACGATAATTAACTAGATTATTAGCAACTTCTGGAGAAGTATGTAGGAAAAATGGAAGCATAAATATCTCTGTATCCCAAAATACTGCTCCCTTGTACGTTTGACCAGATAAACCTCTCGCTGGAATTGATAATTTATTAGAATGACTTGGAGCAATAATTTGAAGATGGTAAATACTGTAACGTAATGCTAATTGATCTTCTTCAGATCCTTCAATTATGACATCTGAAATATCCCATCTATTTTCCCATTGTTTTACATGAGAATTTTTTAAATTATCATAGCCTAAATTTGACAATTGAATAATTTCTTCCTTACTTACTTTTTCAATGTCATGTACTTCATCATTTCCTGTATATACCGCAACATATTTATGAATAGTGTATTCTTTATTTTCTTCTGCTATAAATTTTATATTACGGAAAACACTCTTATCTTTCTTTTCAATTATCTCTTGGGATGCAAAATCTTTTTGACATATTTCAGAAACTATAACTGGAATTTTTAATTCTTGGGTTCTCGACGCTACAGATATAACACCATTTTCAGCATCTAACTTATGCTCTTCAAGATGAGGACCATTTATATCCCAAACTTCTCCATCTATTCCTGTTTTTATGACTATTTCAGATTTCTTTTCAACCTTTATTGAATACTTTAGACACATCAGATGAACATTTGAAAGACTCACAAAACGTTCTGACTTTATATTTATTTTCCCAAACTCCGTATTAAATACCGTATCTCTCTTATGAATTCCTGTTTTTATATCTAATTCTTGTATATGTTTACAAGGCTCTTCTTTAGTAAGTCCTATCTCTTTCCCATTTATAATTATTGATGTAAATAGCCCGTTGGGAGCATTAATTGGCTCCCTCCAGCTATTACCTTGTCTATCATATAAACCTGAAATATTACATGCTACAAGTTCATCTTTAGTATATTCTTCCATAGTTCCACGAAATCCCATGTAACCATTTCCTGTCATGAACTTATTTCCATTATTAACTATTTTATTTTTATCGAACAATTGCTCTTCTACAATCCATGTATTCATCTTATCCCCTCCAGCACTCTGGTAAAGAAAGTTTAACTCCTCTAGAATCTATTGTAACTTTAGTATCATAAACTTCGATTTCTACAGATTTTTCATTAATAGTTTTAATTTCTACATTGTTTTTATCAACCTTAATATTAAGTATTGCCTCTTTATATGTAACTCTAAAGCTATAACTATTCCATGCTTTAGGTATCGATGGATTTAACTTTAATATTTCTGAATCACTTCTCATTCCACCAAATCCATAAACAATATTTACCCAAGCTGCTGCTAAACTTGTTGTATGCAATCCTTCTCTTGTATTTCTATTATAGTTATCTAAATCTAAACGAGTTGCAAAACTAAAGAAATCAAATGCTTCATCATGTTTTTTTAATTCAGAAGCAAATATTGAATGAATTGACGGTGATAGTGATGACTCATGTATAGTTCTTGGTTCGTAATATTCATAGTTTGCTTTCTTACTTTCAAAACTAAATTCTTGATTGTATAAGAACATAAACATTAGAACATCTGGTTGTTTTATCATATCAGTTCTATAGATTCTGTCATAAGACCAGCTATGATATAATGGGAAATCTTCTACCGGTATATCATCAACATTAATATGAGGGGAATTAAAATACCCTTCATGTTGCTCATAAATACCTGTATTTTCTTCTAATAATATATTCATATTGTCTGCACAGTTTTTAAACTCTCTTAACTCTTCTTCATTAAACTTTGTTCTATTCTGAATTTCTTCATATTTTTTAGGCTCTTTTTCTTTTAATTCGCTTAATACTTCTGCTGTATATTCAAAGGATTTTTTCGCCATATAATTTGTATAACAGTTATTGTTTACCATCATATGAAACTCATCTGGTCCCATAACACCGTAGAATCCAAATTGTTTTGTAAGTTGACTCCAAGCTCCACGAGATTTTAAAAATCTACTTATTTGCACTAGCATTTCCGCTCCATGGTCATACAGAAAATCTTTATCTCCACTTAAATGAACATAATGCCAAATACCAAAAGCTACTGCTGTACTTGGTTGAAATTGTAAACTAGCATGTTGCCAAAGATCACAAGCCTCTTCTCCATTTAGTGTTGCTATAGGATAACAAGCTCCTGTACAATCAAGCATTTTTGCTCTCTCAAGGGCTCTATCTAGATTATTATATCTAAACTCTAATAAATTTTTTGCAGCTTCAAGGTTATTAAAAAGATAAAATGGTAAACAATATGTTTCTGTATCCCAGAAAGCATGGCCATTATAAGCTTCTCCTGTAAGTCCTTTAGCTCCAATATTATTTGTTGGATCTTGCCCATGATAAGTTTGCTGCATTTGAAAAATACAATAACGTATCCCTTGCTGGTTATTTTCATCTCCTTCAATTTGAACATCAAGTTTTTCCCAAACATTAGCCCAATAATTTTTTGAGAAAACTAAAGCATTTTCAAAACCTACAGATGATTGCTCCAAAAGAGAATTTATTCCCTTTTCCCATAAATAATTATTATCTTTAGACGTATCTTTTAACACAATATTAGAAACTAATTTTTCTACATTACTTATTTCCCCTTCTACAAGAGTTAAGTCAAATTTATATCCAATGATTTTATCTTTTTCATAAGTTGTTTTATTGCATATTTTGTCTGACACAAGATTAAATCCTGAGAAAATTCTCTGATTTGATGTTATTGTCTCTCCAATAGCACCTACTGCTTCATTAACTATTTCTTTTTTTATTACATTCCAGTAGTTTTTTCCTCTAGTTTGTTGAATTGTTCCAAAGTCTAACCCCATTATCATTTGAATATTTCCTGAAAAATTTAATGGTTCAAAACTGATTTTTTGAAATCCTTCATTAACTTTGTCCATGTTTAAAAATCTTAAAAAAGTAACTTTTAAACTTTTCCCAGATTTTGTATTCCAAATAAATTCACGTGTAAATGTCCCATTTTTAAGATCTATTACTCTTGAAAAATCTTTAAAATCAGCTGTTTTTAAGTCTAATTGCTCACCATCAACAAATATTCTTGTATATAACCAGTCAACTGAATTAACCATAAAATGAGTATGATTAACAATTCCTTTATATGCCGATTTATTTACATCATCTGAAAATTCATATATTCCATTAAAATAACTTCCAACAAGTGCATCAGCAGTTGTTCCTTCTTCAAAATATCCTCTTATTCCCATGTATTCATTTCCTAATGAAAATATAGATTCAGAAACCATATTTCTACTAGAATCAAAGTCTTTCTCTATAACTTTCCACGGGTCTAACTTATAATACATATCAGCTACCTTAGCCATTAAAACTCCTCCTACATTTAGTTTAACGTTAAATCTTTTTTATCTTAAAAAAAAGGTTTATGAAAACCTTTTTTAATAACTACTCTTTAACTCCAGAATGTGAGTTACCTTGAATAATTTGTTTTTGAAAAGCAGTAAATAAAATAATCGGTGGTATTATTGCAAATATTATCGCTCTTAATACCTCAACATCTGTTGCTTGGCTACTTCTAAATTGGAATAGACGAACCATTACTGTTTCTAATCCCGTATTATTTAAAAGTAAATATGGAAGTAAGAAATCTGACCATGCCATATTAACTGCATACATTGCAATAACCATAGTTATTGGTTTACTCATGGGCATTACAATTTTAAAAAATATCTGCAAGTCACTACATCCATCTATTCTTGCTGCTTCTATAACTGATTTAGGTAATGTATCAAAGAATTCCTTATACAAAACCACAAAGAAAGCATTGGCCCCAATAACAAACCATAAGGGATAAAATGTTCCTGTTAAGTGCAGTTTATTTAAATTCATAAATAAAGGTACTATACTTGTAGTTGCTGGAATCATTAAACTTCCTAGTATCATTCCATAAATTGCTTTAGATCCCTTTGGCTTTATAATAGAAATTGCATACGCTAATAGTCCATTAAAAATTATTGCACATATAACACTTCCTGCTACAACATAAAATGAGTTTAAGTAATATTTATAAAATCCAAGGTCAACCCATGTTTTCTTTAAAAGTCCAAAATCAATTTTCTTCGGTAGCAAGGTTGTCTCTCTAGTAAACTCTTTGATATCTTTAAAACTAGAAAGAAAAACCCAAATTGGTGGAGCAATTGATATAATCGTTATCAATAAACATACTAAAAACATTCCATAATATAAAATTCTTACGCTTGGTTTCTTTAAATCTGATTGGGAAATAATTCCATTTACTTTTTTATCTAATAATGACACGAACTTCACTCCTTTCTATGCATCTTCACTTTTATTTATTTTATTATACACTACAGTTAAAATTACTAAAGATACACTAATCATTACTGATACTGCTGCTGCTTTAGGATAATCAAATTTTTCAAATGCATATTTAAATACCAATTGCATTATTGATATTGAAGCATTATTCGGACCTCCATTAGTCATTACTAACGGTTCATAAAGTATTTGGAAAACAGATATAACTTGTAAAATTAATAAAGTTCTTATAAGTTTACGAAGTCCAGGTATTGTTATGTTCACTATTCTGCTCCATATTCCTGCCCCATCAATTATTGCTGCTTCATACAGTTCTCTGTTAATCCCTTGAAGTGCTGCTAAATAGATTAAAGCTGTAGCTCCTGCCCCTTTCCAAGTCATAGTAAGAACTATTAGTGGTATTGTTAACTTAGGGTCGCTTAACCATATACTCGGTTCCATTCCAAAATGGCCTAAAATAATATTTAATACTCCTGTTTTCCCTGGCTTTAAAATAAATCCCCACATTAGAACTGTAGCTAATCCTGGCACAACATTGGGAAAGTAAGTTCCTACCCTAAATAGCCCTTTTGCATAGATCATTTCATTTATAAGAATTGCCATTATAATAGGAATAAAAAAACCAATTATTAGAGACCAAATTGCATAAAGACAAGTATTTCTTACTGCTGGAAGAAAATCTGGATGATGAAATACATCAATATAATTTTTGAATCCTACAAACTCTACTGTTCTCATTCCTTGAGCGCTATAAAACGATAAACGAATACTCTCTAACAATGGTTCCCAAACAAAAAAAGCAAATAAAATTATTGCTGGTAGCATAACAAGCCAACCTGATAAATTATTTCTAATAAGTTTAGAAATTTTATACTTTTGTGACATTTCTTTTGTTCCTTCAAGCATATAAACTCTCCTTTACCAAAACTATGAAACTATAATAAAAATATTATTAGAATCTCATGCTATATCTTTTTTATGTAAGTTGAAATAGTTTACTTCAATAAATAAACCTATTTAATTAAAAATATTCTCTTAAATACTTAGAATATTTTGAAAACAATTATTAAAGTAGACTAATTTAAATAACATAAAATTAATTCAACAATATTTAGGTATCCTAGCTCACATGAGATATCACATGAACTAGAATATATGATTTATAAATTTAATTACTTATTATTCACTTGACTATCTAATAGACTTTGTAAATTTTTATTTGCATCATTAAGAAGTTTTGTAACATCTGCATTTTTATCTGTAAGAACAGCTTGAAGAACTTTCGTTAGTTCACTATACATATCTTGAGGAAGTTGAGGTTCTTCAAGATGTAAATTTCCTTCTTTTTTAATATTTGTATAATAATCATTAAAAAATGCCATATTAACATTTGAGTATTTGTTAATAATATTTTCTTGAGCTTTTAAATAATCAACATCAGTCCATGCTGGAAACGTTGGAATAACTGGAACACCTGTTACTGCATTACTCTTCGCAAGAGATTCCATTCCTGCAATAGATTCTTTCGTTGCTACTGGAGCTTTACCCATAATTTCAAGATATTTTAAAGCGGCCTTTACTTCTGCTGAAGTTGCTTTTGCAGAGAACATATAAGGTGTTCCACCCATCAATGAATATTGACCTCCTGGCCCAGCTGGCATTGGTACAAGCGCAAGTTTTTTTACATCTAAACCATTTACTTTAGTTGCATTACTTACAGAATCATTAGCTCCAATATACATTGCTGCTGCTCCTGTTCCTAAAGCTTTAAACCCACTTCCCCAATCTTCATTAGTTGGATTTTCTGTTAAAACATCATATTTCCATTTTAAATCTTTAATATAAGACATAGCGGCAATATTTTCTTTCGAATTAAGTTGAGCTATCCATTTACCATCTTTTTGTGCTTCAAGTTGTGCTCCAAAAGCCCAAGCAATATTTGAATAATGCCATCCTCCAGCATTATCTTTAGCTAAAATACATATTCCTGCACTTCCTGTTTTATCTTTTATTATTTTTGCAGTTTTTGCAAGTTCATCCCAAGTTTTCGGATATTTTGGAACACCATTTTCATCAATCAGTCCTGCCGCTTCAAATAGTTCTATATTAACCATTAAACCTAAAGCATAACCATCACGAGGTATTCCATAGATTTTACCATCTTTTGATAACAACTCTTTAATTGTTGGATTCATTGAATTATCCCATCCAAGCTCTTTTAATTCAGCTGTTATGTCTTTTACAAATCCTCCCTCAATAAGCTTTTGAGGCTCAGTATACCAAGTTTCAAATATTGTTGGCAAATTCCCAGATTCTGCTAATGATACAAAAGTATCTGTAGCATACTTATAATTTGCAGGTATAATATTAATATCTGGATATTTAGTCTTAAAGTCTTCTACATATTTTTCATGTAATTTAATTTCATCTGTTTGTGTCGCTTCAGGCCAAATTCCTAATTTAAGAGTTACCTGCCCTGATTCATCTTCTTTATTTTTATCACTCTTTCCACAACCAGTAAAAGCAATCATTGACAACATAAACATAAAAGCAACAATTTTTTGAATACTTTTTTTCATTAAAACTCCTCCTAATTTATTTTTTAGTTTATCGTTAAACAATGTTCTGAAAAAAAATGGTTTATCGTTAAACCTATACTAAATATACTACTGTGTAAAAAAAAAGTCAATATATTTTTACATAAATAGAAAAATATGTTGTCTTTTATTTCAAATACTTTATTTTTAAGAAAATTTATTTTTTTCTCTCTTTTATACTTTGTCTCTCAATTAAAGAAACTGGTAGCACTATATTATAAGTTTCAAGAATATTTCCTTCAATAACACTTATTAATGATTTTGCTGCTATTTTACCTTTTCCTTGTACATCTTGGTTAATTGTTGTGAGTCTTGGCGTTGTCAAAGAACTTATATATAAATTGTCAAATCCTATAACGGAAACATCTTCTGGAACCCTTTTTCCCTTTTCATCAAGACCTGTTATAACACCTGCTGCCAAAATATCTGCTGTTGCAAACACTGCTGTAATATCTTTTCTTTTACTTAACCTGTGTCCTAGCTCAATTCCTTCAGTTATAGTAATTTCTTGTTCATATACATTCTTCTCTTCAAAATGTATATTAGAATCCTCTAAAGCTTTTTTATACCCTTTAAACCTCTCTTCTACAACACCTCCTTCTCTAATCATAGGTGATGTAAATACAATATCTCTGTGCCCCTTATCTATTAGATATTTTGTCGCCATGTATCCAGCTTTATAGTCTTCTATTCCAATGTTTAATATTTTCTTATTATCTACATAACTATCAATTAATACTAATGGTACTTTTGCATCTATTAATTTTTCAAAAAATTTATCTTTAAATGCTCCAATAAGTATTAAGCCATCCATATTCCAATTTCTAAACAATGAAAATAAATCTTCTTCACTAAATACGGTTCTTATCATTAAAAAGTAACCTTTTTCTCTTAGTTCTTCCTCAATTCCAGCGATTACAGCACTATAAAAAGGATCTGAAATAAAATTTCCTTTTTTCCCAGTAGATGAATAATTAATGACTCCAATTATTTTAGAAAATTTCTTTACTAACGATCGTGCTGTCATGTTAGGTACATAATTAGTTCTTTGAACAATTTCATTAATTCTATCAACGGTTTCTTTTGCAACTCGTTTGTGATTTCCATGTATAACATTAGCTACTGTCGTCACACTTACATTTGCTTCTTTTGCAATATCTTTTAGACTTGCCACTTTTACCTCCTAGTAATATTAGTTTTGATAATTTTTAAAGTTAATATAAATTGAGCTAAGAAATTCTAACTTTAACTTACTGTCATTAGCTCATATACAATTTAATTTTTTTGTAACTAATAATTATTAAAGAAAAAATTTAGGTTTTTAAGATATAAACCAAATTCACATTAAAGATTAATACTTGCTGCTCCTCTAAAATAATAAATTTATTATATTTTTTACACTAAGTAGTTACAATTTTTTAATAATTATATCACAATCGTTCTATTTTTGCATTAGAAGCCAAATTTCCCTTTTTTCTACAAACAAATAAATCTAAAAATATAGATTGTTCCACTTATTTTTTCTATTAATATACTATTTATTTTTTGCTTTCCACATTTAATAAAATCCGTGATATCTTTTTTAAATTCCTTTTCCGAAATTATAGATTAAAAACTATAGATTATCTAATTTTTATTATTTAATCTCTTCCTAATATACTTATGATTTTTAAAATCCCTATTTCTTCTATGCCTTTTGAAAGCCAATATCCAATCTATAACTTTCCCAATAGCTAGAATTACTACTGCTATTTTAAACCAATCCATTTCCTTTTCTCCTCAACCAAATAGATATTTGGTTCTTAATATCATAAAAAAACAAGTTCCTAAATTCTGTTAGAAACTTGCACCTATTTTTATCCTTATTTAAAATCTACTTTATCAGCAAGACTTTTTCCTGCTTTAAATTTAACTACTTTTTTAGCTAGGATTGCTACTTCTTCTCCAGTTCTAGGGTTTCTTCCTGTTCTTGCTGGAGTTTCTTTTACTTCAAATTTTCCCCAACCGACAAAGTTTACTTCTTCTCCACTTACTAATACTTCTTCGAAAGTTCCTAATAAAGCATCTAATTTTCTTTCTGCTTCTGCTTTTGTTTCAAAATTTCCTTTTGCTGCATATACTTCTACAAATTCTTTTTTAGTCATTCCTGATTTTCTCCTTCAGTTATATTTTCAATTCTCCATTCATGTATAACACACTATTATTCATATTTCAAATTTTAATTTATAGTTCTACTTATTTTCTCTTGTTGAAAGAGGTATTAAGAGCAAGAATAAGATCGTATACAGAATATCTTCTTCCGTCCATTT
>JAGOWQ010000004.1 GCA_018060185.1 Leptotrichiaceae bacterium
AATTAAAGGAAGGCTCACATTATCTAATATTGTTTTAAAAGGAAAAAGCAAATCTTTTTGAAGCATATAACTTATCTTACCCAATTTTCCAATTATGTTTTCTCCATCAAGTTCTACTGTTCCTATACATGGATTTATAAGTCCTGCTATTACATTAAATAGCGTTGTTTTTCCTACTCCACTCACTCCTAATATAGAAACAATTTCTCCCTCGTTTAAGGTAATTGTTACATCTTCTATTATAGATTTTTCTTCAAAATTTACTGTTATATTTTTTACTCTTAACTTTTCTTTTGTCATAAAGTTTCCCCCCTTTACATTTTTATTATTTTAAATAATCATTACTAAATCCAAATCCACTAGGTATTTCTTTTAATATTAATTTATTTTTATACAACCAAGAATAAAAACCATCCCAACGTTTTTGGTCTATAATCCCCCATTCACTTGAATCATCTTTATATTTATTAGATAACCATTTTTGACTCTCTATTGCTAATTCTAATTTTAGTTCAGGAGCATTTTTAACTAATATTTTTGCAGATTCTTCAGGGTTTTTTATAGCATACTCATATCCTTTTTTTATAGCTTTTAAAACTTTTTTTGCTTCTTCAGGGTTTTGTTTTAAATACTCATTATTAGCAATTATAACAGGACTGTAGTAGTCTAGTTCTTCTCCATAATCGGCAAAATTTAAAAAGTTTGTTTCTAGTCCTGCAAGTCTTGTAGCAACTCCGTCCCAAGCATAGTAAACCCATACTGCATCTATATCAGACTTCAGAGCTGTAACAACATCTGTTACCGTATTAGGAATCATTTTTACTTTATTATAGTCTCCGCCATTATCAGTTATTATTTTTTTTAATATTGCCTTTTCTATCTCATCATCCCAAGTAGCGTATTTAAAATTTTCAAGTTTTTTAGGACTATCTATCCCTTTACTTTTCAATGATATAATTCCTGATGTGTTATGCTGTATAATTCCTGCAACTGCTGTTACAGGTATTTTAGTGTCAGATGTAAAGGCTTTTGCTAATGTATCTTGAAAACTTATACCAAATTGAGCCCCTCCTGAACCTATCAACGCTGTTGTACTACCTTCAGGGGGTTGTACTATTTCTATATTTTCAATTCCTTCTTCTTTAAAATAACCAAGATCTTTTGCTACAAATAATCCCGTATGATTTGTATTTGGAGTCCAATCTAAAACTATACTTATTTTTTTTGATGAAGCTCCTTTATTTTCTCCAGTTTTTGATTTATTCGCTCCTCCTTCATTATTTCCACAAGATAAAACAAAGATTAATAATAATCCTAATAATAAAGTCTTTAAATTCTTTAACATTTTTTCTCCTTCTTAATTTAATTTTTATTCTTTAATTTTCCCAAGACATAACTTTTTTTTGTATCTTTTTTACTAAATACATCAATATCAAACTTATTGCTGATATAAAAAATATTACAGCAAACATTTTATCAAAAGAATAAGATTTTCTTACCCTTGTCATATAAACTCCTAATCCATTAAATCCACCAAGCCATTCAGCGACTACTGCTCCAATAACCGAATATGAAACTGATATCCTAAGCCCTGAAAAGAAATACCCTGTAGAACTTGGCAATTTTACATGAATAAAATTTTGAAACGTAGTGGCTCCCATTGTTTTAAGCAAATTTAATGAATCTTTATCTACAGACTTGAATCCATCAAGTAATCCTACTGTTATAGGAAAAAAAGAAGTAAATACTATGAGGGTAACTTTCGGAAGAATTCCATAACCAAGCCATAACACTAAAAGAGGTGCTATTGCCACTGTTGGAACAGTCTGTGTTATTACAAGAATCGGATATATTGATTTATATGCTAATTCGTATGTGTCCATTATAACAGACATTGTAAATCCTAATATTATACCTATACCAAGTCCTAAAAAAGCTTCTGACAACGTGAACTTTGTATGATGCATAAGTAAAGGAAAATCATTAATAAAAGCCTTTACAACACTTATAGGAGATGGTAGCATAAACTTAGGTATAAATCCTGCCATAGATAAAATCTGCCATAATATTAATATACTGAAAATTATTAAAAAAGGCGATATTTTATCTATTATATTTTGAAATTTTTTCTTCAATTGTAAGCAATTCTCCTTTCGGTTTATAATTAATTTTTACATAAGACATAACACCATTAGCTCCTTTTTGAATTGCAATTATTTGGCACTCTTTTAGAATTTCCATTAGTCCCTCATAATTTCCCTCTATTGTCGTTTCAAAAGGTCCTACATGCATTTTTAAGTTTTTACTTTTGATATATGCAATAACTTCATCAACTATCCTAACTGTTTCTTCATTTCCTACAACATTAGGAAGAACTTGTATCGCAATGCTTGAATCAATATTTTTTTCCATAAAAAAAAACTCCTTTCTATTTTGACAAAGGAGATTTCTATAATTAATAAAATTTTCTTTTTTGTAAACACAATTGTTTTTAATAAAATCTTATATTTCATTATATAAATACTCCCTACGTCGGCATTATCCGTATCAGGTTAAATGGGTTAAGTTGCTTTTTGCAACTACTCTCAGCTATACTAGCTCCCCAGTATTTTAATTTTCTATACTTAACATCATTATATCTCTATTTAATTTTTATGTCAAGTTTTTTAATTTTTTAATATTCTATATATTACTTAATTTAATTTTTATATCATTTAATAATTTTCAGGAAATAAAATTCTTTCTACTCCTTCGATTATTATGTGCAATATTATCATATGAACTTCTTGAATTCTATCAGTTGTTTCTCCTTGTACTATAAATTCATAATCACAAACACCTTTTAACTTACCTCCGTCTTTTCCAAGTAATCCTACTGTTTTAAGACCTTTTTCTTTTGCTAATTTTATTGCTTCGATTACATTTTGAGAATTTCCTGAAGTTGATATACCAAAAAAGAAATCTCCTTCTTGACCGAAAGCTTCTATTCCTTTAGCAAATATAAAATTAAATCCATAATCATTTCCAACACAAGTTATATGTGAAGAGTCACTTATACTTATAGAAGGCAAAGCAATTCTATCCTTCCTAAATCTTCCAGTAAATTCTTCTGCAAAATGCATAGCATCACAATTACTTCCACCATTTCCTGCAATTAAAGATTTTTTTCCGTTTTTATATGCTTTTGCCAATCCTTCTGCTATTTTTACAGTTTTTTCTATATTTTCATCATTTTCTACAAAAGCTTTTACTGTTTCATACGATGTTAAATATGAATTTCTTATATTCTCTTTTAACATAACTTCACCTCATTCTAAATTTTATTTGCTAATTTTTTTATCTAAAAATAATTCACGATTTATTTTATAATTACTTAAAAATTCAACAAATTTATTTATTCCTTCTTTATCTTCATTTTCTCTAATTAAAACTATCTGAAACTTATCTTCTGATTTTTCAAAACTATGTATTATTTTTAAAGAACCTTTTACTATTTCCTCGTATACACTATAGTAAGGTAACACTGCAAATCCTAATCCATTTTTTATAAGATTTTTCATTGTTTCTATACTTCCATTTATTGATATTCTTCTATCTAAATTAAATCCTATAATTTTTTCAAATAAATCCAAATATTTATTTGTAAGAACCGTATCTCTTTTTAATAAAGGTATGTCTTTCAGCTCTTCAAAGCTATTTATGTTAGGCCCAGCTACTACCACAAAAGGATACTCTTCTGTTTCTATAACTTTTATTTCTTTATCTTCTATAAAAAATTCTTCCATTAATGCTATATCCACTGTTCCTTCTTTTAGATGCTTAACTAAAGATTCTCTATTTTTTATATATAAATCAAACTCTATTTCAGGGTTATTTTTTCTAAATTCAATCATTATTCTCGGTAGCACAGGCTCTCCTATATTATGTGTAGCTCCTATTGAAATTTTACCTTTTTTATATTGAAGTATTTTTTTCATCTCGTTTTCCATTCTTGAGATTTTTTCAAATACGTCTTGAGACATTTTAAACAATTCTTTTCCTGCAAAAGTCAATTTGAAATTTTTTGAATTTCTTTCTATTAACTGTAATCCCAAAGTATATTCCAATTTTTTTATTTGTATTGACACAGCAGATTGACTTATGTATAATTTTTTGGCAGCTTTTGTGAAACTTTTTTCATTACAAGCTTCAAAAAATATTTTAAGATGATGTATATCCATTTATTTCTCCAATCATATATATTATTAATCTATTATATAACAATTTTAATCATTTGTCTAGTATATTTTTAAATCATATTTTATATATGGAATTTAATTTTAAATAATTTACTTTATATTTTTTCATATATAGAGTACTTTTAAATATAATTTAAAAAATTTTATCTGTGTAGCCGCCTCTTAAACTCTTCTTTATACGATTTATATACGTATCTTAACATGACATTTAAAACAAAAAGTGGTATCGAAGACCAAATAGACCATGTTAATGTTCTACTTATTATAAACTCTAAAACTAATAAAAAAATACCTATAAAAAATAAAAGAAAATTCATTACTTTTATTCTATCTTCTTTATGCTTATCCCATACAAATGAAAATATTATTCCTAGGAAACAAAAAGCTACAACTATAGGAATTCCTCTTTTTATACTCCAAGAAAAATTCTTATCTCCATAATCTAATATTATTAGAAAAGTTATCATTCCTGTCAATAAAAAAATTAAATTTATTCTCAAATTGTGAGAATTTAAAATAATATATAGAAATAAATCGAAAATCATTATTGAAGGTATAGCATAATATCCCCATTTTAAACTCCCATATATTATTATATTTTGAAAAAATATTTCTAGTATTGATATTATTGATATGGTAAAAAATGCTATAAATATCGCTTTTTTTACTTTTTTTATTTTTAAATCATATAAATTTATATTAATCTTTGGATATTCACTTTCATAATATCCAACTTCATCATATTCTAATCTTTCCAATTTAGGTACAGAAATACGACATAATGGGCATTTTTCAACATCCTTTTCTAATTCTACTCCACATTTTACACAGTACATGCACTCATTCCTCTCATTATAACTTCCATCTATTATACACTTAATTACTAATCTACTAAATTAATATCAATAATTTGTAATTATTTTTGAACAAATTCCTCTTTTTCTCAAATATATAAAATAATCCTTTTCTATTTCGTGGTTTGTAGTTATATTACCGAAAGTTATATATGCTTTCTCTCTATCACTTATTATTCCCATTTTTATTTTACACCTTTTACTAGGTGGTGGCAAAAACCTAAAACCTTTTATATACTTCTCATATTTTTTTTCTAAATTTAATACTCCTAAATTAGAAAATCCAGTTGTGTACCCTCTTTCTCCATAATAATCAAATACAAATGGAAATACTAATCTTTTTATTATATAAGGTACACTTTTTATTACAACATTTCTAATTGGATTCATTGCTTTATATATACTTTTATAAAATTCTTTTTTTGTTATTTTTATTTTAAAATAATTATTTAAATATTCAATAATTTCTTCTAATGAGTAATCTCCGAGACTTGGATCTATTGACGGAGTAATATTTATGAAAAAATTTCTATAAGTTTTTTCTTCGTATATTTTTCTTAAATCTACTGGGACTCCTATAACTATCTGCTGTTTTGAATTATGATATTTTTCTAATAAAACTTTAAAATAAACTCCCAAAAGATATTTTCCTATAGTTGTATTGTATTTTTTGCTTTCTTTTTTTAAAATATCTATTGATATTTCTCCTGTTGTTATATAATATTGACCTTTTTCAAGTACATCCATAGGAAAATGAAAAGCTTCTTTTATAGTACTTTCTTTATTTACTTTTTTCATATATTTAGAATATAAATCTACATATTCATCTTTTTCAACATCTTCTAAAAATTCCTTCGTATCTTCTTTTACAGAATTAAAAATAGATTTATTCCCAATATTTTCAGAAGAATTAAAGTACAATTCCTCCAAATACTCCTTTATTAAATCTTTAAAAAATATTGTAGCTCCTACACCGTCTGTTAAAAAGTGTGCTATTTCAACAGATAATTTATTTTTATAATAAATTATTCTTAATGGATTTCTTTTTTTTATATCTGTGCAAGGATAAGTATTTTCAACTCCCACAAAAAAGGATGTCTTCTTATGTTGTAAATAATTCCAAAAAATTCCTTTTTTTAACTCAGAATTATAAAATGGATATTTCTTTTCAAGCTTTTGTATTACTTTTTTTAATATATTTTCATCTATTTCAGAACAAATCAAAACGGACAATCTAAAACACGTTGTCCTTCCTTCACTTATAATAGATGAATATGTTTTTGCAAATGCATCCAATTTATACCATTTTTTCTCTTTTACATCATTTAAACTCATTTTAATCCTTTTATTTTTTTAGATATTCTATTAAATTTTTATATTCTTCTTTAGCTTTTTCATATCCCATTTGATATACTATTTCTAATTTTTTTCTATTTTTTTCAATTCTTCCTAAATCTAGAGAACTTTCTGGCTGGATTATAAAAACTTCTCCTTTTTTTTCTAATTCATAAATATACTCTAATGTTTCATTGTATCTTTCATATCTTGTATTCATAAGTTCAACAAATTTAGGATATTTTTTATATAATATTAAAGAAATTTTTGATAATTTACTTTGTTTCTTTCTATATTTTTTATCTCTTGTTAATATTAATATAATTTTTTTATTCCCATTTTCTATAGCCTTTTTTAAAGGTATTGGGTCTGAAACTCCTCCATCAAGATATTTTTCTCCGTTTATTTCAACCATTCTTGATAAAAAAGGAAGCGAAGCAGAAGCCCTAATATATATAAGCTCTTTTACGGCGTCTCTTATATGTGGATATTCTGCTTTTCCTGTTTTTACATTAGTTATTACTGTTTGAAAAATAGTTGGATTTTTGATATATTCTTCGTTGTCAAATGGATTAAACTCTTCAACTACTCTTCTGTAAGAATAATCAACATCAAAAAAATCTCCTGTTGTTATTAAATTATAAAAACTTGCATATTCTTTTTTATTTATATGATCTGCTATAGCATTAAATCCTCTTTTATATTGTTTTGACATATAGCTAGCACCAAGACATGCCCCCGCAGAAACTGCCACGCAATTATCTACTATTACATTATTTTCTAAAAATAAATCAAGCACTCCTGCTGTAAATATCCCCCTCATACCTCCACCTTCAAGTACAAGTCCTGTTTTATCTACTTTATTTTTTTCCATGTTTCCCCCGCTATTTAATCTCTAAATTGAATTTTTATTTCATCTCTGTGTATTTTTAGATTAACAATTTCAACACCTGCATTTTCAAAAATAATTTTAGACGCCTTTGTAGAATCAAGATCCTTATGTTTATCAGAATAAAAAATTACTTTTTTTATTCCTGTTTGAACTATAGCTTTGGCACACTCATTACAAGGAAAATGGGTTACATAAATTGTAGCATTTTTTAAAGTCTTTATACTATTTAAAATAGCATTTAATTCTGCATGAACTACGTAAGGATATTTTGTATTCAAAGCATTTCCTTCTTTACCCCAAGGCATATTATCATCTGAACTTCCTATAGGAAATCCATTATATCCTATACCTATTATTTTTTTATCTTCATCAATTATACAAGCTCCAACTTGAGTTGACGGATCTTTACTCCTCATAGAAGATAAAAATGCCAATCCCATAAAATATTCATCCCAAGCTAAGTATCCTTCTCTTTTAGACATATCTTCACCTCTTTATTTAACTGTTGTTTTTATTTTAACATCTAAAAATTGAATTTCTAAATCATCTTTTTTGCTAAGTTCAATTCCTCTTTTCACAATTTTACCATTTTTTCTTGTGAGAGTATATCCTTGTTTTAATATATCATTTATTGAATATTTTGATATTTTTACACTCCTATATTCTAACTCTTTTTTTAATATTTTCAACTTATTTTTGATTTGATTATTTATATCTTTTTCCTTTAATAAAAGCTTTTCTCTTTGAATTTCAACTAATTGCTTTAAATTTATTTTATCAAATCTTTTTTTTCTGAATTCAATATTTTCTCTCCCTTTTTCAACAATCCTTTTTAATTCTCTAGTTAATCTTTGTTCAATATTTATTAAATCCATCTTCTTATCATTTAATAAACTAATATAATTTTTTATATAATAATTATTTTTTCTTTGCTCTAACTCTTTTTTTATTATATTTATTTTATTTAAAAGTAATTTATTTAATGTATTTTCCATTGCAAATAAATCTTTTTTTAAAGAAACTTTTTCAGGAACTAATATCTCTATCGCTTGTGTAGGAGTAGACGCCCTTTTATCTGCAACCAAGTCAGATAAAAGATGATCTATTTCATGTCCAACTGCTGATATTATAGGTAGTTCAGATTTAAAAATTGTTTCTATGACAATTTCTTCATTAAATGCCCATAAGTCCTCTATACTTCCTCCACCTCTTCCTATAATTAGTGCGTCTATACCTAAATCTTCTCTTATATCATTTCTATTAAAAAACTCTATACCTTTGGATACTTCGATTGCAGCACCCTCTCCTTGAACTTTTGCAGGATAAAGATATATATTTATATTTTTATTTCTTTTATGCGTAGTATTTATTATATCCCTTATAGCAGCTCCTGTTTCTGCTGTTACAACACCAATATTCATAGGTAAAACCGGAAACTCTTTTTTATACTCTTTATTGAAATAACCTTTTTCAAAATAATATTTTTTTAATTGTTCTAATTTTTCATATAGAGAACCTAGTTTATTTGTTTTTTCTAATGTTTCGGCTATTATTTGATATGAACCGTTTGATTCATAAATTGTAGCGCTCCCCATTATTTTTACTTGGTCTCCTTCTTTTAAATCATTTGGAACATTTTTAAAAGCATACTTAAATATAGCACATTTTACACTTGCTTTATCATCTTTTAGTGTAAAATATAAATGTCCTGATTTGTAGTAAGTTATATTTGATAATTCACCTTGAATAAATATATTTTTAAAAGTCTGTGTTCCTTCTATAAATTGTTTTATAGCTCTGTTCACTTCACTTACTGAAAAAATTGTTGCTTGCATTTATACACCTCTTTATTTCCCAAATTTTTCTTTATACTCTTCTTCTTTAAAACCTAAAAGAACAATATTCTCTGATATTAAAATAGGTCTTTTAATAAGCATCCCATTTGAAGATAATAATTTTATCTGTTCTTCATTTGACATATTTTTTAATTTATCCTTTAAATTCATTTCTTTATAAACATTACCACTTGTATTGAAAAACTTTTTTAATTCTAAATTACTTTTTTTATAAATTTCCATTAATTCTTCAATATTAGGCGTTTCTTCAACAATATGCTTTTTTTCATATTTTACTTTATTTTCATCAAGCCATTTTAAAGCCTTTTTACAAGTTCCACATGTAGGATAGTAGTATATTTTTTTCATTTTAATCAACCTCTTCTTATTTTTAATATTTTCTATTAAGATTTTTTATTTAAAAACTTAAATCTGTATAAAAATCTTTTTCAATTCATTCATTTTATCCCTTAACTTAATAGCCTCTTCAAAATTGAGTTCTTCAGCAAGTTTTTGTATTTCTTTATTAAGTTTTTTTATTTCTTTTTCTATTTCACCTTGATTTTTAAATTCTTTTTTTATTTTATCTATATTTTTTTCTTTTTCTATTTCATAGTCTACTAATGATTCTGCTATTTCTCTTTCTATTGATTTTGGATTTATGCCATTATCTATATTGTACTTTTCTTGGACTTCACGTCTTCTGTTCACTTCCAATATAGACTCTTCCATTGATCCTGTCATTCTGTCTGCATAGAGTATGACTTGTCCTTCAACATTTCTAGCTGCTCTACCCATTGTCTGAATCAAAGATCTTCTTGACCGTAGATATCCTTCTTTATCTGCTTCCAATATTGCAACTAAAGAAACTTCAGGTATATCCAATCCCTCTCTTAACAGATTTATCCCCACTAAAACATCAAATTCACCTATTCTTAGTCCTCTTATTATTTCTGTTCTTTCTAAAGTATCAATATCAGAATGCATATATTTCACTTTTATTCCATATTCTAAATAATAGTCAGTAAGCTCTTCTGCCATTTTTTTGGTAAGTGTTGTTACCAAAACTCTTTGATTTTTTGACACCCTTATTTTTATCTCATCCATTAAGTCATCTATTTGATTTTTAGATTTTCTTATTTCTATTTTAGGTTCAACAATCCCTGTTGGTCTTACTAATTGTTCAACTATTTCATCTCCTGATTGAGATAATTCATAATCACTCGGAGTAGCAGATATATAAACAACTTGAGGAACTTTTTCAAAAAATTCTTCAAATTTTAGTGGTCTATTATCATAAGCACTAGGAAGCCTAAATCCATTGTCTATTAATGACTGTTTCCTAGCTCTATCTCCTTTATACATACCATTTATTTGAGGAACAGATATATGAGATTCATCCAAGAATACTACCATATCACTAGGGAAATAGTCCAAAAGCGTATCAGGAGCCTCCCCTGAATTTTTTCCTGTCAAATATCTCGAATAATTTTCAACTCCTTTACAGTACCCTATTTCAGATATCATTTCTAAATCATATTCTGTTCTTTGTTTTATCCTCTGGGACTCTAAAAGTTTATTCTGATTTTCAAAAAACTTTATTCTATCTTCAAGTTCTTCTTTTATTTCATTAAATATTTTATCTGAGTCTTCATTAGATAAATAATGGGTTGCTGGCATTATAGTAAGTCTTTTTATATCTTTTATTTTTTGACCTGTAAGGGTATTTATTTCCGAAATAGATTCAAGTTCATCACCAAAAAACTCAAATCTATATCCGTTGTCTAAATATGAGGGATGAAGATCAATAATGTCTCCTTTTACTCTAAATTTACCTCTTTCAAATCCGATATCATTTCTTTCGTATCTTAATGATATAAGTCTTTTTATAAGTTCATTTCTATCTATACCATTTGTTTCTACATCTATTGGAATTGATTTTTCCTTATACGCTTCAGGAGATCCCAATCCATATATAGCTGAAACTGACGCTACTATTATTACATCTCTTCTATTTAAAAGAGCTGCTGTTGCTGCATGACGTAATTTATCTATTTCATCATTTATTGAAGAATCTTTTTCTATGTAAGTGTCTGTTGACATTACATAAGCTTCGGGTTGATAGTAGTCATAATACGAAACAAAATACTCTACAGCATTTTCTGGAAAAAATTGCTTGTATTCACTATATAACTGTGCTGCTAATGTCTTATTAGGAGCCATTATTAAAGCAGGTCTATTTATCTTTTCTATAACATTTGCAACAGTAAATGTCTTACCTGAGCCTGTAACACCCAGTAATATTTGATCTGTTATACCATTTTCAAGATTCTCAACTATTTTTTCTATTGCTTGGGGTTGATCTCCAGTAGGTTTGAATTTAGAATGTATTTTAAAATCCATTTTATTTTCTCTCTTTCGATTTTTATTATATTTTTTAAAATTTTTATTTTAATTATTTGATGTTATCTTCAATTTATCATATTTTAATTATACTAAAAAAGACTGGCTTTTTCCAGTCTTTTATTATTTTTAGTTTTTTATAAAAAATTTTATTTTAATTGCTTAATTTAAATATAAATAATTTTTATAAATCATATTTTTATTTATTATAAGGTCCGTTTAATAAACTTGCCATTATATTTTTAGGATTATCTCTCAATGACTTATAGCTGAAAAATATACTTCCTTTTACTTCGGAAAATCTCCTGTTATAGTTAATTTGATTTGTCAATTCATTGGAATTAGTCCAGTCTTTTACTTTATAAGCAGCTTGCCCTATATACAAGTCTGTTTTTGTTTTTTTTGCATTATTACTCCACCAGTTAACTAAAGTATTGTATTCTGCTACTTCAAATCCTTGATTCCAATAAATTTGTGGTGCTACATAATCAAGCCAACTATTTTCCATCCATTTTAATATATCAGCATAAAGGTCATCATAGTTTTGAATACCTGCTCTTGTGTTAGATCCTTTAATTGGATCTGTAGATGCATTTCTCCATACTCCAAAAGGGCTAATACCAAAAGATACGTCTGATTTTTCATTTTTTATAGATTTATTTAATTTTTGAACTAACATATTTATATTATTTCTTCGCCAATCTCCTATACTTGAAAAATTTCTTCCGTATTTTTTATATTGTGTACTATCAGGATATTCCTGCCCTTTCACTTTATAAGGATAAAAATAGTCATCCATATGAACACCATCAATATCATAATTTTTTACAACTTCCATTATGCTATCTACAACATAATCATTTACTTCTGGTATACCAGGATTTAAATATAATTTACCTCCATACATAACAGTCCATTCAGGCTTTTTTCTTCCTATGTTATTACTTGATAATTTTTCTATACCACCATTCATAGTAAGTCTGTAAGGATTGAACCACGCATGAAATTCAATACCTCTTTTATGAGCTTCATCAACCATAAATTTTAAAGGATCGTATCCTGGATTAATTCCTTGAGTTCCAGTTAAATATTCAGACCAAGGGGCATATTTTGAAGGATAAAAAGCATCTCCTACTGGTTTTACTTGAACAAATACTGCATTCATATTCCATTTTTTAACATTTTCTAATATTTGAATATACTCTCTTTTTTGACTTTCTACACTTAGTCCTTTTTTAGATGGCCAGTCAATATTTATAACGCTCGCTACCCAAACCCCTCTCAATTCATTTGTACGTTGGTTAAAAGTCCCTGTTCTAGTTGATTCTAATTTTGATTTATCATTATTATAGCTATTTATTATATTAAGTATTTCTCTTTCCTCATTTGATGATATTTTACTTTTTGCATTTAATACCAATGCTGATGCTAGTATTGCCATTAATAATATTATTTTTTTTACTAATACCACTATATTCTCCTTATATTTTTTTATTTATTCCTTAATATTTCAAAATCCATTAAAATAGGTAAATGATCAGATAAAGTTGTATTTATAACATTATAATTAATTAATCTTATTTCTTTTGAATGAAGAATAAAATCAAGTTCCTTTTTTGGATTCCAACTTGGAAATGTGGGCTTATTCAAATAATTTACATTTTCTAATTCACTTGCCTTTAAAAATAACTCAATTTCTTCATTACCCCAAAGAACATTAAAGTCGCCCGCTACAATAAATGGTTTTTTACATCTTTTCACAAGATCATGTAGTTGTACTATCTGCCTTAATCTAGTTTTCCCACCTAAAGCCAAGTGCACTATAAATATAACTATTTCTCCTATATCTGCTTCTATTATAAGCTTTTTCATGCCATTATTTAAATAATGGAATTTTTGATTTTTTATTTCTTTTTTAGATAAAATTGCATTTCCTTGTTTCCTTAACATAGGAACTTTCATATATCTTGAATGTTCCTCATATTTATATTGAGAAACTGAATGTTGACCTAGTATTTCTCCTAAAAATTTTGCTTGATTTGTTTCTCTTGTTCTAAAAGAGCCTAAATCTACTTCTACTAAACCTACAATATCTGGGTTATATCCATCTATAAATTCTCCTATTCTATTTATATGATCTAATGTTTGCCCAAGATACCCTCTCATATGTTTAAATGTTTTATTTAAATTTTTTCCTGTACCATACCTTATATTATATAAAAGAAATCTCATATTAATTGTTTCCTAACTATACCTACACCATCTCCAAATGGTAAGAGTATAAAATTATATTTTTCATTTAATTCAACAATAAATTCTTTAAGTCTTTTTACTATTGTTTTGTATCTTTTCGGTATATTCTCTTCTTTTTCGGCAACTATCCCTCTAAACATAATGTTATCTATAAATATTGTACCATTGTCAGAAAGATGTTTATAACTCATTTCAAAAAAATTTTTATATTGTCCTTTAGATGCATCTATAAAAATGAAATCATATTTATTTTCTACATTTAACTTAGGTATTTCTTCTAGTGCATTTCCTAAAATCAAGTTATTTTTATCAAAAATTTTTGCTTTTTTAAAATTTTCTACTGCTTTTTCATATCTCTTTTCGTCAATCTCAATTGTAGTTAGCATACCTCCATTTTCATTTGCTATGCTTCCTAAAAAAAAACCTGAAAATCCAGTAGCAGTCCCAATTTCTAGTATATTTTTAGCCTTTATTCTCTTAGCTTCAAAAATCATATAATTAAGAACTTCTCTCGTTATAATTGGAACATTATCATCCAAACTTTCTTTTTCAACAATTTTTATAACTTCATTTTCTATTTTAAATAAATTTTGTACATATTCAGATGAATTTTTAAAATTTTCTATCATAATTTTTACCATATTCCTTTTATACTAGTCTTTTTATTTTCTTTGTTTTGCTTTATTTTTTAATTTTTCTATAACATTTCTCCCATTTTAAATATAGGAAGCATAACAGAATAAACTATAAAACCTATAAGTATTCCAATTATAATTACTGAAATAGGTTCCAACATTTTTAATGTTATTTTTATTTTTTCATTTACTCTTTCATAGTAAATTTCATTTAAATTAAAAAATGAAATAGACATATCTCCCGTTTTTTCTCCTATATTTAAAAAACTGATATATTCTTTATCAAAAAACTGGAAATTTTTAAAAGCATTTTGAACTTTTTCCCCTTTTTCTATTTTTTTTAATATTTTTTTTATTTCTTCATTTAATAATTCGCTTTCTGTATTTTTACATAAATTCAGTGCTTCAGGAAGAGAAATATTTGAATTTAACAAATAATACATACTTTTTGTAAAATTTAATATTTTTATTTCTTTGTATAATTTGCCAATAAGTGATATTTTTAAAATAAATTTTTCAAATTTTTTTTTATTTCTCCCTATAAAGTAAAACATTACAAAAGAAAGAAAAAATAATAAAAATATTAAAACAACACCGTACTTATCAATAAATTCACTAATATTTATTATATTTTGAGTGATTTTAGGTAATTCTTGATCTATATCAGAATATATTCCTTTAAACTTTGGAACAATTGTTTTTAAAAGAATAAAAACAACAGTGAAAGCAGTTACTATAACTGATATTGGATATATGCTCAAACTTTTTATTTCTTTTTTTATTTTTTGCCTAAATTCATAATTTTCATATAAGTTTTTAAAAATTTTTTCTATTTCTCCTATTTCCTCTCCTATTCTTATCATCTCTAAAAACTCTTTATCATTTGTTATTTTAGAAAAAGCTTTATTTAATTTCACCCCTTTTTCTATGTCCTTTTTTGTTTTTATTATTTTTTCTTTAAAATTTTTTCTGTGATTTATAGAAATTATACTTAAAGAATCTACAATACTTATTTTTCCTTTTAGTAAATAGTACATCCCCTTGCTAAAAGAAAGTAATTCTTTTTCATTTATTTTTTCTAAATTAAAAAAAATAGCCACATTAATCCCCCCTTATTTGATGTGTTTAGCTACTATTTTTATTATTGATTTGTTATTGTTCTACTTCATTTTTATCTTCATCATTTCCTTTATTTTCTTTTTCATAATCTCTATTAAAATAACTTGGAACTACAGATAAAATCTTTTTGGCAAATATATTTTTTATAGGAATGTGTCCTTTATATATAAAAGTTTTTTCAAATGAATCTACTCTTGTCAATTCTAACAATGAAAAAAGTCTAAGAACAAATCCTATTACAAAAGCAAATCTTATTGTATGAAATTTTTCTCCAAATATATAAATTACTCCATTATTTATATGAGTTCCTATTATACCCCCGAATATCCCAGCGAGTATTGCTACTAACCCACATACCAATGCGTAAGCTCCTACATAAGCATCTGCAGGTTCTTCAGATATTTCCATCATTAAATTTAATAGACTTAATGTTATCGCAGTAAAACCTATTGCATCTATTATTGCCACTGTAATTAACATAGAAGTCTTATTACTTTCTGTCATAGAAAAGTATGCTAAAACATAATATGTAGTAAAAAATATCCCCATTCTTAGCATAGTTTTATTTCCATATTTATCAGATAATTTTCCATAAAGTAAATATAATCCACTAGAAAGTATTGCTGTCAAAACCCCCATTTGAGATATGAACATTATATCAACATTTAAAATTTTTATTCTGTAGTATTCTGTCATTGGTTTTAAAAACTCCCAAGTAAATAGCCAGACAGAAGCAAATTTCAAATAAATAACAAAATTTTTATTTGCAAACGCCTTTTTTATACTTACCTTTCCTATTTTCTCACCTAAATCAGGTATGTAATGAAAGTACATTATTATAGATTCTATAATAGCAGAAATTGACATAGAAAAAGTTAGTAAAGTCATACTCATTTTTTTATCTTCAATTGTTAGTAAATATCCGTAAAATAATGTATACCCAACAACTGAAAGAGAAGAAAATAAATTTCTTAATCCAAAATATTTACCTCTATCTTTTTTAGAAATTATCTCTACCATAACAGACGTCCATACATTATTTACAAATGGTGTAAATAACGCATATATTAACATTATAAAAAAGTAGACTTTTTGTTCTTTTTTATCAAAAATCACTGCAAATGGAAGTATACAAACTGCTAATCTTGATATTAATATAGATATCATAAGAGTTCTTTTTCTACTACCAAGAATATTATTTATTTTTTTAGTAAAAATTTGCAAAAAGTAACCAGCTGTAGGTAATACAGAAATTATGGATATTAAAAATGAATTTACATTAAAATATATTGCCAAGCTCATCATAACAAAACTTTGCATACCAACAGAAAAACCATTAAAAAACATGGCTTCTATTATAGATAATTTTTTAGTCCTTTTTATTGCTTGCTCTGTGTTCATTGGACTTTTTTCAACTCCTTTTAAAATTGTAAAAGACTCACCTATTATTAGATTACTTTTTTATTATTTATTCTCTAAAGCTATTTTACCTAAAGCTATTGAACCTATAAATCCAGCTTCATCTCCAAGTCCTGGGTAAACTATATAATTATCAATTTTTTCTAAAATTTCTTTTTTGTATACATATCCATTTAAAATTTCTTGAACATTTTTTCTTATTAATGGAAATAATTGTTGTTGTTTCATCACTCCACCACCCATTATTATTTTTTGAGGTGATAAAATTAAAATATAATTTATTAATCCTTGAGCTAAATAATAAGCTTCCATTTCCCATACTTTTTCATCATTAGCCAATTCAAATCCTTTTTTTCCCCATCTTCCTTCTATTGCAGGTCCTGAAGCCATACCTTCTAGACAATCTTTATGGAAAGGACATTTACCTTCATATTTATCATCTTCGTGTCTTTTTAAAAAAATATGTCCCATTTCAGGATGAGTTAATCCTTGTAGCATTTTCCCATCAACAACTGCACCAGCTCCGATTCCAGTTCCTACAGTTATATACATTACATTTTTAAGACCTTTTCCAGAACCCCACCATGATTCAGCAAGAGCCGCACCATTTACATCTGTATCAAATTCCATAGGAACATCAAAATGTTTTTTTAATTCTCCTATTAAATTGTAATCACTCCAGTGCGGTTTTGGAGTTTTTGTTATATAACCATATGTCTCAGAATCTTTCACTGGATCTATAGGACCAAAGCTTCCTACACCCATTACATCAAATTCTTTGTCTTTGAAATATTCTATAACTTGTTTCATTGTTTCATCTGGAGTAGTAGTTGGAATATTTATTTTATCAATAATTTTTCCATCTTCAGTCCCTAATCCACAAATAAACTTCGTCCCCCCTGCTTCAACTGCTGCTATTATTGCCATATTTTCACTCCTTACTTTTTATTTATTATTTTTAATATTTAATTTTAATTATTCCATTTCATCATGAAAAAATTCTATAATTTCTTCTTTTGTTGCAGTTGCTGTTCCTATTTTTGCTACTACTATCCCTGAAGCCATATTAGCTATTACACCAGCTTCGTATAATGTAGCTCCTGCACAAAGAGATAAAAGTAATGTTGAAATAAAAGTATCTCCTGCCCCTGTAACATCATAAACTTCTCTTGCTACTGTAGGAACTCTTTTATGCTCAGTATCTAAAAGAGAAAATCCTTCTTCACTTCTTGTAAGAACTAAGCAGTCCAATTTCAATTCTTCTTTTATTTTAGCCATTGCTTCGGATATTTCTTTTTCAATATTAAATTTTTTCAATCCACAATAATCCAAAATTTCTTTTTTATTAGGAGTCATTGAAGTAGCTCCTACATAATTTTTAAAATTTTTAGGTTTCGGATCTACAATTATTTTTTTATCATATTTTCTTGCTAATTTTATTATCTCTTCTGAAACATATTTAGTTAATACTCCTTTATCATAGTCGGACAATAAAATAGCATCTATATTATCGATGTTTTTTTTAATATTTTCTACTATTTTATCTTGAATATCTTTTGATATATTTGTATCTTTTTCCCAGTCAATTCTAAGAAGTTGTTGACCTTGGGATAAAACTCTACTTTTTATTATTGTAGGTCTAGTTTCGTCTTTTACTATTCCTGAATAGTCCATTTCTTTTTCTTGTAATTCATTAATAAATTTTTCTCCATTTACATCTTTCCCCACAACTCCAAAAATTAGAACTTTTCCTTCTAAACTTCTTAGATTATTTGCCACATTTGAGGCTCCTCCTAATACAACTCTTTCCTCTTCTATATTTACTACAGGTACAGGAGCTTCTGGAGATATTCTATTTACTTTTCCTATAAGATACTCATCAAGCATCATATCCCCTACTACAGCTATTCTTACTTTATCAAACCCATTTAAAATTTCTTCAAGTCTTTCAATTGATATCATTTTCTCCTCTTTTCTTAACTATAGATATTTTACTTCTATAAACATTTATAGTATACCACTTATATTTAAATTTTTCTATAATTATACTATAAGATTTTTTATTATTTTACTATTTTTTTATTATATATTTCTTAATATTTTATTTTTGAATTATTGCTTCTATTTCTACATAAATGTCTCGTACTTCTTTATTAGCTCTTTTATATTTAAAAAGAGGCCCTATTACAGGAATACTTGAAAGAAATGGAACTTTTCTTAAAGTATCTTTTTCTACATTCTGTTTTAATCCTCCGATAAATGTAGAACCCCCATCATTTAATGATACTATTGTTTTAGTTTGATTTTTCTGCTTTGCTCCTGAACTTTCACTATAATTTGAAGTTAATTTAAAATTACTTATTTCTGTATCTATTTTTAAAATTATTTTTTTCTCATTATTTGTTCCTCTTATTTCAGGTAATATTTTAAAAACTATCCCTGCTTCTGAAAATATAGGTTCTATGTATTCTTCATTATTTTTAGTCGTTTTCTTTTCACCTATAAGTACTTCTTCTGTAACTTTCATTTCTCCTTCTTCTTTTTCCATAACTAAAAGTACTGGCATTGATTCTATTTTAATATCACCATTTTCTTTTAATAAATTAAAATCAATTCCTAAAAAATGTCCTCCTTTAGCAAATATACCAGCTATAGAAACTTCTCCATTTAAAAATTTTGTAATTAAATTAGGTCTATTTGGAACTCCTCCTTGATCATTTATAGTCCAATCTACTCCTATTCTTTCAAATAAATTTGAACTTGTATCTATTATTGTTCCTTTTATTACAATTTGTTCTTTAGGTTTATCTAAAGATTTAATAATTCTTTTTAAATTTTCCATTTCCTTTCCATTACCGTTTATTATTATTTTATTATCTATTCCTACTAATTTATATCCGTTAAATCCATCTAGTTTTTCTGCAATTTCCTTTGCTTCTATATATTCTAAATCTATTTCACTTACTTTGTTTTCAGGTATTTGAACTATATTTTTCGTACTATTTCTATTTATTTCAACTAAATTATTTACTTTATTATAATCTTTATCCGAATCTTTTAAATTATTATTAACATTACTTTCATTTTTATTTTGATTATCTTTATTATTTGATTTATTATTAGGTTCAGCTTTAAATAAAAAAATTTTATTCCCAGTTTCTACATCTTTTTTATTCACATAATTAGTAATTTTTTCAGAAAAAGTAGTATTTAAAATTACTAACATTAAAATAAAAAACAAAAATTTCTTTTTCATACTATATTTCCCCCTTTACTTTTAATTTTTAATTCGTGTTAATTTAAATTTTTTCTATGAATCCTAAAGATATTCTAAATTCTTCCCTTGTTAATTTTATATACATTTTAGAAGTATCTACATATTTTTTACTTTTATTTACAAAAAATAGAAATTTCCCTAAATCATTTAAACTTCCATATAGATTAAAATGTATATATTTTAATCTATACCCATTCCTTTCCCATAGTTTTTCAGATTTAGATACTTCTTTTAATTTTAGATTACTTTCTCTTGCGAAAATATATATCATTTTCTTAAATTCTGCTTCATTTCTAACAGAAAGGATATTAAATTTTTCTGTTAATATTGTAAGTTGATCATATTCATCCCTAATTTTAGACCTTTCCATTTCTCTTTGTTTTTCTATTTCTAATATTTTTTTATTTAGCTCATCTCTATTTTCAATTAAAATTTTCTGATTATTTTTTATTTCTTTGTACTTATTATAATTTCTAATCAATCCAAAAATTCCAATAAAGACTATTCCTATGACAATTATTTTTTTTAATTTTGTGTTTTTAACATCCAAAAAATAACCTCCTCATAAATTAATTTATTTTCTTATTTTTCTAAAATTTTATATTCAAAAACTGAAAATTCATCTTCATCTTTTATATAACCTAATTCTGTTTTTTTATACTTTTTTTCTATATTATTTTCAAATTTTTCAAAAAGATTAAAATCAGAAATTTCTCCTTGTATAATCCATTCTTTATTTTCATACTCTATTTTTGTATAGTCTATACCGTAAATACTATTATCTATTAAAAATTTAATTAAAGAATAGTATTCTTTCCTATTCATAGATTCATTTATATCTTCAATTATTTCTAACTCTTTAGAATAATCCCGAAGTTTTTCATTTTTTCTTTTCAAATATTCATTTTCCTTTAGTTTTATTTCTTTTCTAATTTCATCATTTCTAATTTTTCCTTTTTCCAATGGGATAAAACTATTTATGATGAAATATAATAATATAAGTAAAACCATAAAAAATATATCTTTTACTTTTATACTTTTTAAATTAAAATTTATTTCTTTTTTTCTCATAAAATCAGGATTATCATAAAGATTTTCTCCTTGAAATACAGTATTTATATCATTTTCTTTTAGCTCTACAACATTCATATTTCCAAAATCAAATTCACTTATATTTCGTAAATGATCTATTTTTAATTCTATTTTTTCTTTTTCTATTATTTTTCTATCTTCTATTATAAACCTTAAACTTTCTTCATCTCCAATTTTAAGTATTTCTATATTTTCATTTTTAAAATAATTATAAATGCAATCAAAATCAATTTTTATTTTTTTAACTTTCCATTTATGAGCTCTAAAAATATTTTTTATTTCTAATATTTTTTTTCTCTCAAGAAAAATATTTATATATTTATTTTCTATAAAATCAAAATAAAATTTTTCTTTTTTATAATAGAAGTATTTTTTTAATGTATCAAAGAATCTATTTTTATCATTTTCATTATCAATATTAATATAAAAATATGAAAAATTTAAAATAACAGACCATTCAACCATTTTTTCTTCTAATTGATAATCTATTTTTAAATTTTCCAAAACTTCTAAAAGTTCTTCTCCTTCATATAACAATATTTCATCTTTTATAAAAATATAAATTTTATTTTTGGTTCTTATATATATTTTTATATTTTCAAATTCTATTTTTTTCATAACCCCTCTTTATTTTTTGATTTCTATTTTTATATCTATTCAATAAAACCTGAACTAATAATACTTATAGATACTTTTAAAGCATTCATTCTATTAATATCTATTTTTTCTTTAAAATATATTTTTTCTTTTAGAACTTCTTTCTCATATACTATTTCCAAATTTTTATACACTCTATTTTTCTGTAATGGTATCTTTAGTATATTTCCATTTTCATTTTTTATTTCCTTTATATGAAAACCTCCTATACTATTTTCATCATTCCGTAAATATAGTAAAGGTGTCAATTCACTATTACCGTTAATATCCCTTGTTATTGAACTATCAAAATAATCTTCTTTTTTATTGATTATTATAACGACTCCATTTTTTAAAATCCCTTTTTTAAGAATTCTTTTTCCATTTTTTTCTTCCATTTTTTCTAAATATTTTTTAGATATTCTACTTTCAATGCTTTTTTTCACAAAAGCTATATTTGACCTTTCTTTCAAAAAATATATAAAATTAACAGTAAATATTGTTATTATTGACAATATTATTAGTACATAAATCAAACTTGCACCTTTACTTTTTTTTATATTCAACTTTATCCCCTTTTTTATTTTTTATCTCAAATTAACTATTTTGACATTTTCTACATCATTAAATTTTAGTTTTATTATAAAAACATCGTCTATTTTTTGAAATTTTATATCACTGTATTCACCTATATTTATATTAGCCCCCATTTTTCCCAATTTTTCTCCATCTGAAATAAAAAGTTTGTTATTTTTTATTTCAAATTTATAAAATAAATTATCCTTTTTAAACACTACTTCGTTTTCTGAAATAAATATATCCTTTTGCTCTCCATTATTTAAAAATATATTTCTATCTCTGTTTTTAACATCTTCTATTATTTTATTTAATGAATTAAAAACTCTCTCATCTTGAAGCTGTGAATTTGCTTTTACTTTTTCTATTATTAACACTCTTTTTAAAAATATTGAAAGAATGAAAATCAAAATAGAAAACATAAATATCGCAATAGAGACTTCGATGAGTAAATATCCTTTTTGTTTTACTTTTTTTAACAATATTGATCTCCTTATATTTTTTAGTTATTCTATTTGTGGAAAATAAAAATCTTTTATACTATCTACATATATTTCAAAAATATACTCTTTTTCTCCGTCATTATTTATATAATAATTTTCACTTTTTTTTATTTCTATTTTTCTTTTTTTATTTTCTTTAATATTTTTAAAAAGTCGGTATTTTGTATCAATATGAAATTTATGATAAAATTCATTTATATTACTTATCTCATAATCACCTTCTAACATTTCTATTTCTTCGTATGTTTTCGTCTTAATAATCTCTATTGTGTTTTTATTTTCACTTATTGTCTCGTTTTCCTTATCAATCTTAGTATTTAAACTATAAGTCTTCAAAAGAAGATTTGAAACAGGAACTATTACAGTTACTATAAAAAACATTGAAATAATACTTTCAATTAAACTTTCTCCTTTTTTCATAATTTTACTAACTTTTTTCATTAAATTCCCCTCAACTTGAATTCCATAATTATATATGTTATTACTAAAAATGGAGCAAAAGGTAGATATTTTATATTTTTATTTCTATTTTTTACTTTATTATAAATTTTTATGAATACTAATAATAAAAATGAAAAAATACCTGAAATAATATACAAATACATATAAAAATCCAATACATTTTGGATATTTACTCTGCTTATTACTTCAGGTATCTTTAATTGTAATCCCCCTCCTAAAACTATCATTAACTTTATATCTCCAAATCCTATAAATTCTTTATTAAAATAGTCTTCCGTTATATACAGGAATAATAGCGGCAAACTAAAAATACACATTCCCAAATAATATTTTTCAAAATCCATCTTAATAAAACTTTCTATTAAATTCAAAAAAAATAGCATAATGAGATATTTATCAGAAATTATTTTTCTTTTTATATCTATCATGCAAATTCTATATAAAAAAATATATTTTATAATTTCTATAATTATTTCCCCTCTTATTATATCCTTCATCTTATCTTCTTATTTCTTCCCCTGGAAAAGCTCTACTATTCGAATCAATCTTTGCATAAACTTCTCCATTGTCTATTTCTAATTTTCCTGTTATATTTCCTATTTTAAAATTCCCACTTGAGTCAATTCCTATACCTAATTTATTTATATTTCCATGTTCTGTGAAAATATCTTGTATATTAGACGGTACATCTCCACCATTATCTATACTCCATGAAGTAGAAGAATTATTTAGTTCAGCAACAGCACCTATCACTTTACTTCTGTTTGCTTTATTAAGATATTTTCCTACTTGTGGTACTGCAATAGCTGATAGTATAGTAATTATTGCTACAACGAGAATGACTTCTATAAGAGTAAATCCATAATTTTTGTTTTTTCTTTTTCCCATAAAAAACCTCCTTTTTATTTTTAATTTTATTTTAATAATTTATACATTAAATTTTAATTTTTGTCAAATTAAATTTAAAATAGCATAATATATAAAGAAGATAAGCAATATTTTTATAAAAAATAAAAACTGATTTTAAGAGCCCTTTAAATTAAATTTTGAGCTTAATAAAATCAGTTTTATTTAATTATATTATGAAATATATAGTAATTTTAAAAGTTTATAACGGATATTCTCTATCTCCTAACGTTGCAACCATCACAGCTTTTATTGTATGCATTCTATTTTCAGCTTCATCAAATACAACAGAATTTTCACTTCTAAATATTTCATCAGTAACTTCCATTTCTTTAATTCCATACTCTTTTTCAATTTCTTTAGCTACTTTTGTATTTAAATCATGAAAAGCAGGTAAGCAATGCATAAATATATAGTCAGATTTAGCATGCTTTACTAATTCTGAATTCACTTGATAGTATGATAATCTTTCTATTCTTTCTTTCCAAACTTCTTTAGTTTCGCCCATTGATACCCACACATCTGTATAAATTACATCGGCGTCTTTTACCCCTTCAATTCTATCATCAGTAAAGAATATTCTTCCTTTTGTTTTTTCTGCAATTTTAATTGCAGTTTCTGCGAGTTCTTTTCTAGGGAATAACTCTTTTGGTGCTACTATCCTAAAATCCATTCCAAATTTAGCAGCACCTATCATCAATGAATTTGCCATATTATTTCTTCCATCTCCAACATATGCTAATTTTATCCCCTTTAATTTACCTTTTTTTTCTAAAATAGTTAAAAAATCTGCTAAAATTTGAGTAGGATGAAATTCTGTAGTAAGTCCATTCCATACAGGAACTCCTGAATGTTCTGATAATATTTCAACTACTTCTTGACCATATCCTCTGTACTCTATTCCATCATAAAATCTTCCTAAAACCTTTGCAGTATCTTCCATGGATTCTTTGTCTCCAATTTGAGAAGATGAAGGTCCTATATAACTCACATTTGCTCCTTGATCAAAAGCTGCCACTTCAAATGCACATCTAGTTCTTGTAGATGTTTTTTCAAATATGAGTGCAATATTTTTCCCCTCCAATGTCTTTTTTTCAATTCCATTTTTTTTGTCTTTTTTTAATTTTTTGGATAAATCAATAAGATATTGTATCTCATCTTTTGTAAAATCTAATAATTTCAAAAATGAACGCCCTTTTATCATGACTTTTCACCTTTTCCTTTCTATTTTTAATTATATTTAAAATTTTCCAACTACTTCTTCTAATATTTTTATAGATTTATCTATCTCGGCTTTACAAACATTAAATGGTGGAAAATATCTAACTACATTATTTCCTGCTCCAACTAATAATAATCCTTTTTCAAGTGCAAATGCAACAAAATCTTTAGACAATACTTTTGAACTATCCAATTTTATTCCTAATAATAATCCTTTTCCTCTAATTTCGACTATAAAATCTATTTTACTTCTTAGATTTTCTAATTTTTCTTTGGCATATTTTCCCATTTCAATAACATTATTTTTTATTAAATTATTATCAATCAATTCTTTTAAAACAGCATTTCCTACCGCACAAACTAATGGATTACCCCCATATGTAGAACCATGATCTCCAGGGGTAAGCACTTCATTAGCTATTCCTTTTGTTAAACATGCTCCTATAGGTACGCCTCCACCAAGTGATTTTGCTATTGTTATAACGTCAGGAATCAAATTAAACTGCTCATAAGCAAATAATGTCCCCATTCTTCCCATTCCACATTGTATTTCATCAAAAATTACTAGTATATTGTATTTTTCCTTTAATTCTTTTATTTTTTCTATAAATTCAGATGTAACTTCTTCTAAACCACTTTCACCTTGTACTGGCTCTAATATTATTGCTGCTGTGTTATCGCTTACTTTTCTTATTAAATCTTCAGAATCATTAAATTTACACTCTGTAATATTTGAAATTAAAGGTTCAAAAGGTTCTTTATACTTATTTTGCCCTGTAATTGCAAGTGAACCTGTGCTTCTTCCATGAAAAGAATCAGTCATGTAAATAATCTCAGTTTTATTTTCTGATATGTTTCTACCAAACTTTCTTGCAATTTTTATGGCGAGTTCAACGGCTTCTGTTCCACTATTTGTGAAAAATACTTTTTCCATTTCACTATTTTCAGTTAATTTTTTTGCAAGATTTAATTGAGGCTCACTATAATATAAATTTGATATGTGTATAAGTTTTTTACTTTGTTCAGTTAATGCTTCTACTATAATAGGACTTGAATGACCGAGGCAATTTACAGATATCCCAGAAACAAAATCTAAATATTTGTTTCCTTTATTATCGTATATATATGTCCCTTCCCCTTTTTCAAAAGTTACATCGTATCGATTATATACATTTAACAACATTTAATCATCTCCTTTTTTTATTAATGTTCCTGCTCCTTCGACAGTAAACAATTCTAATAATAATGAATGTTCTAATTTACCATTTAATATAATTACATTATCAACACCATTTTTTATAGCATCAAGGCAAGTATTTACTTTAGGAAGCATGCCACCACTTATTATATTTTTTCTAATTAAACTTTCTACTTCTTCTTTTGTTGCTTCATCAATTAAAGTTTCTTTATTAAATGGATCTAGCATTATACCATCAACATCAGTTAAAAATATAAGTCTGTCTGCTTTAAGTTTTCCTGCTATAGCTCCTGCCACATAATCTGCATTAATATTGTATGTATTCCCTGATTTATCAACCCCTATGGACGATATTACAGGTATAACATCATTAGATTCTAGAAGTCTTATTACACTATCATTTACCTTTTTTATTTCCCCTACAAATCCTATATCTACTTTTTTTCCTTCTATTTCAATATATTTTTTTTCAACAAGTATCATGTTATCATCTTTACCACTAAGTCCTACTGCTTTACCACCATATTTATTAATATCTGAGACTATCCCTTTATTTACCTTTCCAGATAGAACCATTTCAACTATTTCCATAGTTTCTTCATCTGTAACTCTATTTCCCCCTACAAATTTACTTTCCTTACCTACTCTATTTAACATATCATTTATTTCAGGTCCTCCTCCATGTATAATTACTGGATTTATACCTACATATTTCATAAGTACCACATCTTGAATAAACTGGTCTCTTGCTATTTCATTTACCATGGCACTTCCTCCATACTTTATAACTATAGTTTTACCATGATATTTTTTTATAAAAGGTAGTGCTTTTACTAATATTTTTGCCTTATCCAAATTTGAAATCATATTTATCCTTTCTATTTAGTTTAATAAAAAATTTTATGTATGATACTCTGCATTAATTCTAACGTAGTCGTAACTAAGATCACAGCCCCAAGCAGTTGCATTAAATTCTCCATCATTTAATTCTATTATTATTTCTACTTTCTCATTTTTCAACGTATTTGCTGCTTTTATTTCATCAAACTCTATTGCCATCCCATTTTTTGCTACTTGAACTTTTATATCTCCTCCTTTTAAATAAATCGAAACTTTATCTATCATAATCTCAGCTTCTGAATAACCAACGGCACATAATATTCTTCCCCAGTTAGGATCCCCTCCAAATACAGCCGCTTTGAATAAACTTGAAGTAACAACTGATTTAGATACTTTTTTTGCATCTTTCAGAGTTTTAGCCCCTATGACTGACACTTCTATAAGTTTTGTAGCTCCTTCACCATCTTTTGCTATTAACTTTGCTAACTCTTCATTTACTTTATACAAAGCTTTCCTAAATTCATTATATCCTTTAGAATTTTCATTTACTATTTTTTCATTTTCTGAAAGACCATTTGCCAACACACAAGCCATATCATTTGTACTTGTATCTCCATCAACAGAAATCATATTAAATGTATTATCTGCCACCTCTAAAAACATTTTCTGTAGCAGTGATTTTTCAATATTAACATCTGTAATTGTAAAAGAAAGCATTGTTGCCATATTCGGATGTATCATTCCTGATCCTTTTGCCATTCCTGCTATTGTTACTTTTCTACCATCTATTTCAAATTCATAGCAAATCTGTTTTACGAAAGTATCTGTTGTCATAATTGCAGTGGCTGCATCTAGTCCTCCAGTTTCATCTAAGGATTGCATTGCTTTATCTATTCCATTTTCAATTTTATCCATGTTTAATTGAACTCCTATTATACCAGTTGATTGTACTAATACTTCTTCGGTTTTTAATTCAAATTTTTTCGCTACTATTTCTGCCATCTTTTTTGCATTTATAAGTCCCTTTTCACCAGTACACGAGTTAGCATTCCCACTATTTACAACTATTGCTTGGGTATTTTCATTTTTTATATGCTCCATATCTATTAATATAGGTGCAGCCTTTGCTAAATTTTTAGTAAAAACTCCTGCACAAACTGCTTTTCCTTCACTATATATTAAAGCTAAATCTTTTTTCCCACTATTTTTAAGTCCTGCTGATATCCCTGTTGCTTTTATTCCTTTTACATTTGTTATAGTACCATTTTCTATCTTTTTCATTTCTATTCTCCTATGCTATTTTTTTATTTCAATTCTTTTTTAATATAAAATATTTATATTTCTAATAAAGCTATAAATACATTGATAAAAATTCTAATCCTTCAAATTCATCTAACCCAAACATAATATTCATGCTTTGAACAGCCTGACCTCCTGCTCCTTTTATTAAATTATCTATTGCTGATACTACCACTATATTTCCATATTCTCTATCATATCTTATTCCTATCTCACAAATATTACTATTTTTTATATTTTTTATTTCTGGTAAATCTTCAGTTATTCTAACGAAATGTTCATTTTTATAAAATTCTTTATACAATTTATAAATCTTTTCTTCACTAATTTCCTCTTTTAACTCTTCTTTTACATCTAAATAAATTGTGGATAATATCCCTCTATTTATTGGAAGTAAATGTGGGGTAAACACTAAATTTATATTACTATTACATAGTTTATCCATTTCTTGTTTAATTTCTGGGGTATGTCTATGTTGCAAAACATTGTATGCCTTAAAATTTTCATTTACCTCAGTAAAAATCAAATCAACTTTGGCATTTCTTCCAGCACCTGATACACCTGACTTAGAATCCACAACTATTTTTTTTGTATTAACAAGATTATGTTTTAAAAGAGGAGCAACTCCTAAAATTGCTGAAGTAGGATAACAACCTGGAGATGAAATAATTTTAGATTTTCTTATTTCTTCTTTATAAATTTCAGGTAATCCATAAATAGCAGATTTATTTATATTAGGGAATTCATGCTTAACTTTATACCATTTTTCATATATTGTTGAATCATCCAGTCTAAAATCTGCTCCTAAATCAATTACTTTTACATTATTTTCAACAGCTTCTTTAGTCAGTTTCTCAGACATTCCATGAGGTAACGCCAAAAACAAAACATCAATTTCAGACAATTTTTCTTTAACTTCATCTATTGAAATTAACTTTTTTTCAAAATATTTTTTATAGTTTTTATATATATCTCCTATATCATTTCCTGAAAACGAATGAGATGAAATAAATTCTACTTTTACCTTTTTATGATTTTTTAAAATCCATAATAACTGTTGACCAGCATATCCTGTGGCTCCTATAATTCCTACTTTTATCATGTTTCCTCCTATGTTTTATTAAATAAAAAAACCTATGTATTTCATAGGCTCTTTCTTGATTTTTATTTCTATATTTAAAGAAAAGAGCCAACAACCCTTTAAGGTCATTGACTCTATTTTTAATATATATGTTGAAATATTATAAAAACGACAATGATAAAGGATCATTAATAATAATGTTTATTATTCTTTCCCTTATCCTTCTGTTCATTTTCATAATATTTCCTCCTTCTTTTATTTGATATATATTATTTTACCAAATTTTTTATATAATTTCAATATATTTAGTATATTAATTTTAAATAGTATCATTAATTTTATTTATTTTTGTAGTGATTGACTAAAAAATATAATATTATATAATTACATAAACAAGATTTATAATATTGAAAGGTTGATTCCCATGAAAAAAAATTTTACTATTATTTTTATTTTCATTTTTATTACCAAGAGCCTCCGCCTCCGCCTCCGTATCCTCCACCAGACGAACTCTTTCCTGATGAAAATCCACCTCCGCTAGATGAATTTGTAGTCCTTCCGTTTCCAACTGAATATCTGGAGCTTGATTGCATTGCTTGCCTTTTGCTTTCTTTTTTACCTATATTGTATAACCTGTTTAAATCATTATATATTAAGTTGCTAAAATACATCTTATTAATATCATTTTCTAGTATAATGTTAACGTTGTCTTCACTATTGTGTTTATTCAATCGTATTTGATTTTCCATTATTTCAATACATTGATTTTTTATATCTAATGCAACTGCAAAAGGTAATATTTCTCTGAAAAAAGAAACTAAATCTTTTAAATCAGTGAATGCTATTATTTTATTTTTTTCTGCCGTATTAATATACATTTTTAATCCCCCTATATAGCTTAGTATATCGACTCCTAGAGCTGTAAATCTACCTATATTTTTTTTGTAAATTCTGTACACTATTGACAATACAAATATTACAAATATAAATTCCAATATATGAAATCCTAAATTACTTGATACATCTAGTAACAAAATAAAAACTGAAAAAACTACAAACATCAAAATCAACCATCTTAATATCCCTAACAACCTAGAATTTGACTCATAAAATTCTTTATTATAATTCCATTTTAAATACGAAACTAATTTATTGGCGACATTATAAAATGAAGTATTATCTATATCATCTTCTAAATTGTTCACTAGTAATAAGTTATATAAATACACTTCATCTGGTAATAATTTACTCGTATCCTTATTATCATCTTTAACCAACCTATATTTATATTTTCTTTCTTCACTATCTAATATCTCAATAAATTTTTTAGATATTAACGACAACATACCTATATTTATTAATTTTTCAGGTTTTCTTTCTTTGTTAACATAAGCAACCATCATAGCAGAATACTTTTTATGCGGTTTAAACTCTGGGACAATAGTACTATTTAATAAATCCTTTCCAAACCTTTTCCAGGTAATGATGGAATAAATAATAGATATCAATATAATAACAAATCCTACTATCAGGTTTTTATAAATTAAATAATAATTGTACATTTTATCTAAAAATGTTGGATTTATTTTATCTGTTTTTAAATTTAATAAAAGAGTCATACCTTCATATGCGTTAAATTTCTCTTTAGACGTTATTACTAATCCACTTTTATCTGTATTACCAATATTATAATTTGATCCTACACTACCATACTTCCCTGTACTAATTTCTAATTTTTGTATTTCTTTTTTATCTACAACCATTCCTTTTTCATATGTTACTGAAACTTTATAACTATCTATAGGAAATTGCCAAAATTGACCTATTGCATTCCAATATATTTGATAAATATCATTTTGATTTTTTAGAGCATTATGAACTCTATACTTAATAATATATCTATTATTATTAGGTATATATGATTTTTCATTTCCTATTTTATATCGAATCCCGTCTTCAAAAGTATATGCTGTAAATCTTTCTTTATCACCATTTCGATATATTTTTATTTTTGTTATTAATATCTTATTTTTACCTAAAAAACTTTCTAAATCTGTCGTAGGTATATCTCTATAAATACCATGCTTATCATTTCTGGAAGTATGGTAATCAATAACTTCCGTTACATCAATTGTACCATTTTTATTTAACTGTATATTCACATCATAATTATTAATTTTCTCGTCTAAAATAAGTAAACTTTCATTGGAAAATAAAGAAAATGATAATATTGTAAACAACATAAGAAATAATATTTTTTTCATATTTTACCCCATTTCCCTAGATTCATTTTTTAAAACCTAACTATCGGTGTTTCATTTGCCTCATCACTAGCATCAAAGAAATCGGCTTTTTTAAATCCAAAAAAAGATCCGAATACATTATTAGGAAATGTCTCAACATAAGTATTCAAATTCCTAACCGTTCCATTGTAATATTTTCTAGAATGTTGTATATCACTTTCAATTTCTGATAATTGTGATTGTAATGTTAGAAAACTTTGATTTGCTTTTAAATCTGGATAACTTTCTTGTAACATCATTATTGACCTTAGTGTTTTTGATAATTCATTTTCTATTTTCTTGACTTTTTCAATATTTTGAATATCTTTTGTGTCTATGCTCATTACCTCAGATCTCATTTTTATAACATTTTCTAGTGTTTCTCTTTCGTGTGTTGCATATCCTTTTACAGTATTCACCAAATTTGGTATCAAATCCCATCTTTTTTGCAAATAAGTTTCTATACCACTCCAACCTTCTTGATTTAAATTTTTCAATCTAACGTATTTATTGTATACCCCTATTGATAAAATTATCAAACATACTATTCCTAAAACTAAAAAAATCATCATAATTAACTTCTCCTAAATATTTTTTATTTTTATAATCTAGTATTTAAATATAAATCATTCATCCATAATAATTTTCAGATAATATATAACATTTTTACCCTTTCTATTATTATATTATATAAACTTATTTATATTTAATCTATTTCATGCTTTTATCATTATATCATTTTAAGTTTTCATATTCAATAATTCATTAACTGAATTTTGAATATAAAATTAAGATATCAATATACATTTAAAAAATTAATTGCTAATATAAAATAATGTTTACTAAAATCATAAAGTATGTTAAAATAAGAGTATAAAAATGCCAAATTAGGAGTGAAACAAGATGTTGGAAACATTAGTTTTTAGAGAGATACGATATAGTAGCAATAATGAGCAGGAACTTATTGAAAATAAAAATAGATTAAATAAAAATCCCAACGATACTGTTGCTTTACAAAACCTTGCTTCTATATATCATGCTTTAAAAGAAAATGAAAAAGCAATAGAAATATATGAAAAATTAGTTAAATTGAAACCTAATAACCATGAATTCAAAGCTTTTTTAGGATATTTATACTATGAAAATGAGCAATTAGACAAAGCAGAAGAAAATTTAAATGAAGCTCTTGAAATTGATACTATGGAACCTTTTGTCTTATTTTTATTAGGAAATGTCTATGCAAGAAAAGGGAAAATATCAGAAGCCGTTGATTGCTATGATTTAGCTTTATTTTTAGATTTTGACATGTACGTTGCACATATAGATTTCGCAAGGAAATATGAACATATGGGTAGACATAAAAGAGCCTTAAGAGAATATAAAGCAGCATATGAAATAGACTCTAGAGACGAAGGACTTATAGAAAAAATCAAATACATAGAAAATAAATGTTCAACAACATATAAATGCGACGGAGAAGTAGATGCTGGAAAACATTTAATTACAAATTAGTAAAAATAAATATAAATCGAGTCTACTTGACTCGTTTTTGTTTATAAAAAATAAAACAAAATTATAAAATGGAGGAAAAATGGTACAATTAACATGTGATGCTATTATACCTGATGGTCCAATGAAAGATGTGGAAGAAATAGAAAATAGCATTAGAACAATATATAGAAAATCTATATGGAAAAAATTCATAAAAGCTATAAATGACTATAATTTAATAGAGAATGGAGATAAAATAGCTATAGGAATATCTGGTGGAAAAGACAGCCTACTTCTTGCTAAATTATTTCATGAGTTAAAAAAAGATAAAAGTAGAAAATTTGAATATAAAGCTGTAAGTTTAAATCCAGGATTTAGGCAGTCAGATTTAAATAATTTTAAAAAAAATTTAGAAAAATTGAATATTGATTGTGAGATAATTAATACGAATATATGGGAAATAGCAAATAAGAAAGCTCAAGATTATCCTTGTTTTTTATGTGCAAAAATGAGAAGAGGAATACTTTATAAAAAAGTTGAAGACTTTGGTTTCAATAAACTTACATTAGGTCACCATTTTGATGATGTTATTGAAACAACAATGATAAATATGTTTTATGCAGGTACAATAAAGACAATGACTCCAAAAGTTCCGTCAACTTCAGGTAATCTATCATTAATAAGACCTTTAATTTACGTAAAGGAAGAGGATATAATAAATTATACTAAAAAAAATGGAATTTTAGCAATGAACTGTGGTTGTACAATTGAAGCTGGCAAAACTTCAAGCAAAAGAAAAGAAGTAAAAAATTTATTAAAAGAGCTTGAAGAAAAAAATCCAGGAATAAAACAGAGTATATTTAATTCCATGAAAAATATAAATTTAGATTATATTTTTGGATATACAAGAGGGAATAAAGCAGAAATCGAATGAATATAACCTTATTTATATTAAAAAAATATCTTTTTTAAAAATTTAATTATAAATAAATATAATTATAATATAAAAAAACCTTGCAATATCTTGAATTTGTGGTAAAATTAATTTGAAAGACAAAATTAAAACTGTTTCTGCAAACTAAAAGTATGTAATACTAAAAATTTAAATGTAATATTATATTAAGGAGATGAATAGTTATGACTTTAATACAAGGTAAAAAAGGAGAAAAATTACTTGTAAAAGATATTAAAGAAAGAGAATTAGACTCAAGATTACTAAGTTTAGGATTATGCAGAGGTGATGAATTTACTATTGAAAATATAGCTAATGGAAATGTTTTGATAAAAACCGTCGAAACTAAAATAGTTTTAAGTGAAAATTTAGCAGAAAAAATAGATGTTGAGGTGCTAAAAAAATGATAAACATAGCATTTGTAGGAAATCCCAATGTTGGTAAAACAGCACTTATAAATAACATATCCAATGCTAGTTTAAAAATCGGAAACTGGCCTGGGGTTACTATTGAAAAAAAAGAAGTATTTTTTAAAATAAATAATGATGAAGTAAAGTTAATAGATTTACCTGGTATTTATAATTTATCTGTAAGTACTCCTGAAGAAAGAGTAGCAAGAAATTTTCTTTTGGAAGAAAAAATAGATGTAATAATAAATGTAGTTGATTCTACATCTTTAGAAAGAAATTTATATTTAACATCTTTATTAAAAGAGATGGGAAAGCCCATAATAATGGCACTAAATTTTTCAGATGAATTTCAAAAATTAGGATATAGTCTTGATTTGGAAAAATTTCAAAAACAAATAGGGATTCAAGGGGTCTTTACTAGTGGTCGTACAGGAGCTGGAATATCTGATTTGATAAGAAGATCCGTAGAATTATCTAAAATAAATGAAAAACAAAGACACATTCCATATAGATTAACTTTTAATAATGATATAGAAGAAGATATAGAAAATGTAAAGAAAAAAATAGCTGAAAATGAAAAATACAAAGAGATTTTAAAAAAATATCCTTCTGATTGGTTAGCAATAAAAATATTAGAAAATGACACTAATTTATTGGCATTAATAAAAAATAAATTTAATTTAGATTTAAGAGAAAACACAGATGAGGATAGAAAAAAACTTGAAAAAAGATACGATCTGGAAATTTCTGATTTATTAGCTAGAGCAAGATATGGTGCAGTTAGAGGAATCGTTTCTGGAAATTTAAAAAGAGGACATAAAAATAAATTTGAACTTACAGATAAAATTGATAAAATTTTACTTAATAAATTTGGTGGTGGAATTGCGTTTTTACTAATAATTTATTCTATGTTTGTCATGATATTCGATGGGAGTTCCCCTTTTATAGACTGGGTAGATGGATTTTTTAGTAATTTCATTATAAAATATGTAGGGAAATTAATAGAAGGTGTCCCTGATTGGCTATACAGTTTTATAATAGACGGTGTTATATCAGGTGTAGGTTCTGTTCTTACATTCGTCCCACTTATGTTTTTTATATATTTCTTTATGGCTATATTGGAAGAATGTGGCTATATGGCAAGAGTTGCCTTTATATTGAATAAAATAATGACAAAAGTAGGACTTTCAGGTAAGGCTTTTATACCTATGTTAGTTGGGTTTGGTTGTACAGTTCCTGCCATTTACGCCACAAGAACTTTAGAAAATGAAAAAACTAGAAGACTAACTGGTGTAATATCTACATTTATGTCATGTGGAGCAAGATTACCAGTATTTTCTCTCCTTGCAGTTGCATTTTTTAGTAAAAATGCAGCATTGGTAGTTGTTTCAATTTATGTAATGGGTATTTTAACTGCTATTTTAGCTGCTTTTATATTAAAAAGATTCGATTATTTTAAAGGAGATAATACAGAATTATTAATCGAATTACCACCATACAGATTACCAAGCTTTAAAGTAGTTTGGAATAGTATGAAAATTAAAACTTTATCTTATGTAAAAAAAGCCACTACTGTAATATTAGCTATATTACTAGTTATATGGGTTTTAAGTTACTTCCCTAATAATAATGATGTAGAGACTTCATATTTAGGTCAAATGTCAAAAGTTGTTCAACCTATATTCAAACCGACTGGATTTGGAGATAGATGGGAGCCTGTTGCTTCTATTGTTCCGAGTATAATAGCCAAAGAAACAGTTGTCGGATTTTTAGGTCAAGTATTATTAACTTCTCAGGAAAATGATGAAGAGCTAGAATATAATTTTAGTGAAGACGTGAAAGGACAAATAATTGGGTTAAAAGACGCTTTTATAAGCTCTATAAAATCTTTAGGAAATATAAGTAAATTTCAAATAGATACTTTAACATTATCTGATGAAGAAACTCTAGAAGAAGATGCTGGAGGAAATATTATCCCTGCCATAAGAAGTCTATGGAACGATAGATTAGGCCCAATAAGAGCGTATTCATTTATGATATACGTACTTTTAGTAGTCCCTTGTGCTGTATCATTAGGAGCTTTAAAACAAGAATTTGGATGGAAATTAATGACTTTTCAAGTAATATCTTTATTAATATTACCTTACATAGCATCTGTATTATTTTTCAACATAGCTAAATTATTAGTTTAGATAAAATAAAAAATTAATTATAATTTTAGATGGAGATGATTTGAAATGAAAACGATAATTGTAGGATTAGTAGCTTCATTAATAATTTTTTTAGTGTTTAAAAAAATTTATAAAGACTATAAAAAAAATAAAAATTTTTGTGGAACAGACTGCTGTAGTTGTAATTCAATATATAACTGCGATATTTCTAAAATAAATGAAAATAATAAGAAGTTAAAATAAACAATAGAAATATTAATTTATTCATGTATAAAATAAAAAAGATTATTAGTAATATTTAATTAATAATCTTTTTTTATTTTTTAAAACTTCTGCTCTAACATATGGCCCATTTTCTCTTTTTTTGTTTTTAAATAATTTTTATCTACATCATTATGTTCTATCTCTATGGGCTCTCTGTCTAAAACTTTTACTCCATATGTTTTTAATCCTTCTATTTTAGAAGGATTATTTGTTTTTAAAGAAATAGATTTTATCCCTAAATCTTTTATAATTTGAGATGCCACAGCATAATCTCTCAAATCATTTTCAAAACCTAGTTTATGATTAGCTTCCACAGTATCATATCCTTTATCTTGAAGTCTATAAGCCTTTAATTTATTCAATATTCCTATTCCTCTTCCTTCTTGCCTTAAATAAATTACAACTCCTTCACCTTTTTCTTCTATTTCATTTAATGCTCTATGGAGTTGATCCTGACAATCACATCTTTTAGACCCAAATACATCTCCTGTAAGACATTCTGAATGAAGTCTTACACTTATATTTTCTTTTCCTTTTACAATACCTTTTACAATAGCTATGTATTCTTTATTTTCAATTTTATCACTATACCCTCTAAAAATGAATTCTCCAAACTTTGTTTGAATACTAGCTCCTGCCTCATTTTTCACCAATTTTTCATTTGTTTTTCTATATAAAATTAGATCATCTATTGTTATTATTTTCAAATTATGTTTTTTACAAAACTCAAAAAGTTCGTCTCTTCTAGACATTGTTCCATCTTGATTTAATATTTCCATTATAACTCCTACAGGAGAAAATCCTGCAAGTCTTGCTAAATCAACAGCAGCTTCAGTATGCCCTTTTCTTTCTATTACTCCACCATTTTTTGCTATTAATGGAAATATATGACCTGGCTTTTTAAAATCTTTACTCTTTTTTCTCGTATCTGATAAATCTAAAATTGTTTTTAATCTATCTCCAGTTGAAATACCTGTTGTTGTACCTTCTAAAGAATCCACAGAAATAGTAAAAGCCGTTCCATGGCTATCTGTATTATTATCTGTCATAAGGTCAATATCTAATTCAGCTGCTCTTTCTTCAGTAAGAGGAACACACATAAGACCTCTTGCTTCATTAATCATAAAATTTATCCATTCGTAACTTGCTTTTTCAGCTGGAAGGACCAAATCTCCTTCATTTTCTCTATCTTCATCATCAACGACAACTATTGGAATCCCATTTTTTAAATCTTCCAGTGCCTCTTCAACAAGATTGAATTTTTTTATTCCCATATTTATCACTCCTGATTATTCAGCTTAAAATCCGTTTTTATATAAAAATTCTCTTGTAATTTCGGATTTATTTTCTTCTTTTTCTATATTATTAAATTTTATTATTTTTTCTATATATTTACCAAAAAGATCAGTTTCTATATTTACAAAATCACCTATTTTTTTTCTACCTAATACTATATTTTCTAAAGTATGAGGGATTAAAGACACCGTAAATACACCTAATTCATCTTTTACATTAATTACTGTAAGGCTAGCTCCATCTATAGTAACTCTTCCTTTTTCTACTACATATTTTATATTATTTTTATGTTTTTCTTCCAATTGAAATTCATATAATTTTGCTATTCCTTTAGGAGTGATAGATAAAATTTTTGCTTCACAATCTATATCTCCCATTACAAGATGTCCACCTAAAAATGTTGTAAGAGTAAGAGATTTTTCTAAATTTACTTTATTCCCTGAAGTCGCTCTTTTTAATCCACTTCTTTCTATAGTTTCGTACATAACATCAGCTGTAAAAGTATTTTTATTAAATTCAGTAACAGTTAAACAAATCCCATTTACTGCTATACTGTCACCTATTTTTACATTTTTAATAACACTATTTCCTTTTATTGTTATTCTCAAACTCGTATCTTTCCTTGATATATTTGCTATTTCACCCATTTCTTCTACTAATCCTGTGAACATTGTATACTCCTATTTTCTAATTATATTTTTTCATATAAAATTCCATCCCTATATTTTCACCATAAATGTTATTTTTAACATTTTTAAGTGTAATTACTTCATCCATTTCTTCTGGTTCAAACCCAGAAATAAATGCCTTGGCATTATTATCTCCAAATATTTTGTTTGCAATAAATATTTCTCCACCATCTATTGCCTTTTCTTCAAAAGCCAGTGATATAAGTTTTTCTCCACCTTCAAGAAGTACAGAATCTATTCCTAATTTACCTATTTTTTCTAGTATCTCTCTCATAATAAATTTCTTTCTTTTTAAATAAATGAATTTTATATTATAATTTTTCTTTAAATTTTTTTGTTTTATACTATTTTTGAATACTTCTGAAGTTATAATAATCGTTTTTTCATCACTATTATTACTGATTACATTAAATTTATCCGTTATTTTCAAATTGGGATCTATCACTATTCTATAAGGATTTTTCCCATATTTCATATTTGATATTAAACTTGGATTATCCATAATAACTGTATTTATTCCAACCATTATTCCCATAAATTTATTTCTATAGTACTGTACCTTTTCTCGAGCTTCACTATTTGTTATCCATTTTGAAATTCCATTAGACAATGCTATTTTACCATCTAAAGTTATTCCGCATTTTAAAAATAAATAAGGAGTTTTTGTTTTTATATATTTAAAAAATACCTGATTTAACTCATCGCACTCATCTTTTAAAACATCTTCTATTACTTCTATTCCTGCTTTTTTAAGCATAGATACACCTTTTCCTGAAACTTCAGGATTTGGATCTCTTGATCCTATAATGCATTTTTTTATTCCCATATCTATTATCTTTTGAGCACAAGGTGGCGTTTTTCCATGATGTGAACACGGCTCTAATGTAACATAAATAGTAGCTCCTTTAGCATTTATACCTGCTTCATCTAGAGAATACACTTCTGAATGAGCACCTCCAAAAAATTTATGATACCCTTTTCCAATTACTTTATTATCTTTTACAACAATAGATCCAACTAAAGGATTTGGATTTACACTTCCAATGCCTTTTTTTGCAAGTTCCAAAGCCATTTTCATATATTTTATATCATTTTCATTTATTTTCATTTTAACATTAACCTATAGTTCTAATAAGATTTATCATTTCAATAGCACTAAATGCAGCTTCTGAGCCTTTATTTCCAGCTTTTGTTCCAGCTCTTTCTATGGCTTCTTCTATATTATTTGTAGTTAATACACCAAATATTACAGGTATATCACTTTGTAAAGATAATTGTGCTACTCCTTTTGATACCTCTGAACATACATAGTCAAAATGAGGAGTAGATCCTTTTATTACCGCTCCTAAAGTTATTATAGCATTATATTTTCCTGTATCTATCATTTTTTTCGTTATTAATGGTATCTCAAATGCACCAGGAACCCAAGCAATACTAATGTCGTCTTCGTTTACTTCATTTCTATTCAGAACATCTAAAGCTCCTCCTACTAATTTTGAAGTAATAAATTCATTGAACCTTCCTGCTACTATTCCTATTTTTATTCCTTTTCCGTCAAATTTCCCTTCAAATGTTTTCATTTTTTCCTCCTAAATTAATATTTAAATAAAAAAACTGGATTAAGAACCCAGGGACAATTAAAAATATTGTAGATAACAATTAGAAAATATAACTTATCAAAAAACGATACTTAGATCTAATACTTTCTAATTATTAACATATTCTACTTCTTTCATCTAGACTATACACTATCGGTACTGGAATCTAACCAGTTCATACTACTCAAATAAATTAATTATTCTTTTGTTCGTGGACTTTACCACCGGTCGGGAATTTCACCCTGCCCTGAAGTTTATTTTTTATCTGATTATATGTTACTATTTTTTATATGATTTGTCAACTTTTATTTTTTATTAAATTTTTAAATACTCGTAACTATATTTAAATTTTAAATTATCTCTTGATATAAAAAAACTGACCCCATAAAGCATTCCTTTTTTAGGTTTAACTTTCTGGTAGTCATTTGTTTTTTATATTTTATATTCTATCTTTTATCTATTTTTCTTGCTATATAGTCTCCAGGTATTTGGATTAAAAATACTATTATTGTTAACATTATTGTAGCAGTCCACATAATCAACCTATCATAAGACTGGTATGCTTGCTGAGCTATTCCTCCAAGACCTCCCGCAGCTATGGCAATTCCAGCTACTGCTGTATTTGATAGTAGAGTTACTGATGTAATTGTCAATCCAGATATTATTGCTGGTTTTGCTTCAGGAAATAAAAATTTTGTAATAATTTGCCACGTATTTGCTCCCATAGCTTTAGCAGCTTCTATAACTCCAGTGTTTACTTCTCTTAAAGCCATATACATTATTCTCGCAAAAAATGGAGACATAGTAAAAACTAATGTAGGTATAGCCGCATTTATCCCTATAATTCTACCTGTTAATAATTTTGTAATAGGGACCATTATTACTATCAATATTACATAAGGAATAGATCTAAGAATATTTATCATACTTGAAATACCTCTATTTAATCTAAGATTTTCATGTAATCCACCTTCTTCAGTAAGATATAAAATCAAACCTAAAGCCAATCCTACAATAAATATTATTATCCCTGAAAATATCATCATATAAAAAGTATCTAATGCTGCCTCTAACATTTTATCCCAAGGTATTTGTGATAAATCCATTTATATCACCTCCGTCGTTACATTGTAATTAGCATTCAAATATTTTTTTACATTTTCTTGTAATTCATCTTCACCAATAATTTGGAGATTTATTTTAACATAATTTCCCTCTTTAGTAATTACTATCGATACATGAAGAACCTGAATCACTGCATCAGGAAATTGTCTAGCAAGTGTACTCACAATAGGAGCGTTTATATCTTCTGCTATAAATCTAAATGAATAAACAACACTATTTGGATATTTCTCTTTAAAAACTCTAACAACCTCTTCAGATTGCTCATTATCATCAATTTGGTTCAAAAACCTTTTTGTTACATTTGATTTTGGATTATGGAACACTTTTATAACAGAGCCTGACTCAACCACTCCTCCTGCCTCCATAACTGCAACCTTATGACATATCTTTTCTATAACATGCATTTCATGTGTTATTAACACTATAGTTAATCCTAATTTTTCATTTATTTCAACTAATAAATCTAGTATTTGGTCTGTAGTTTCAGGGTCAAGCGCACTCGTTGCCTCGTCTGCTAAAATCATCTTAGGATCGTTAGCTAATGCTCTTGCTATACCCACTCTTTGTTTTTGACCACCACTAAGTTCACTTGGATAAAAATCTTCTTTACCTTCTAGTCCTACCAATTTTACTAATTCAGTTGCTTTCTCTATCATCTTATCTTTTTTTTCTCCAGATAATTCCATTGGAAGCATTATATTTTCTAAAACTGTTCTAGACCAAAGTAAATTGAAATGTTGGAAAATCATTCCTATTTTTTTTCTCTCTTCTCTTAAATCTTTAGCCGATAAATCAGTCAAAGATTTTCCATCAAATATAACTTTACCAGAAGTAGGGACTTCTAATAAATTAAATAATCTAACTAAAGTACTTTTACCCGCTCCACTATATCCAATAATTCCATAAATCTCACCTTTTTTTATTTCTAAAGTTGTTTCTTTTACAGCTTGTACAACATTATTTTTTTGGATATATTCTTTGGTAACGTTTTCTAATTTTATCATATATCACCCTCCTAACCTAGCAAATTAATTAGCTGGTATAACTTTATCATTATATTTTTCTTTTATAAAATCTGAAGTTTCTTTTGATTTCAGCAATTCAACCAATGCTTTTATACCTTCTTTTGTTTCATCTCCTGATTTTACTACTAATAAGTTTACAAATCTTTCAGATTTTTCAACATTTTCAACTAATATAGAATCTTTTAAAGGATTTAATTTTGCCTGTAATGCATAATTTGCATTTATAAATATTGCATCCCCTTCTCCAGATGTATATAATTGTGGCAATAATGAAGGTTGTACTTGTTTAAATTTTAAGTTTTTTGGATTTTCTAGTATATTTTTATCAAACTCTTGAAGAGAAGTAACCTCAACTTTTACTCCATCTTTAAATTTCAATACCCCTGCATCTGATAATAATTTCAATGATCTTCCTTGATTTGCAGCTGTATTTGGCACTATAATTTCAGCATTTTGAGGTAAATCTTTTACATCTTTTATTTTTGTAGAATACATTCCAAATGGCTCCAAATGAACACCAACAGCTTCTACAAAATTTGCTTTTTGATCTTCATTATATCTAGCTAAAGTTCCTCTATGTTGTAGATAATTTGCATCTACAGATCCTTCTTTTAATGCATTATTCCCTATAACTACATCACTTACTACCATTATTTCTAAATCAAATCCTTTTTCCTTTAATTTTGGTTTTAAAAATTCCAATATTTCGGCATGAGGTGTTGCTGTTGCCGCTATCGTTATTTTATTTTCTTTCTTTGAACAAGATAAAATCACTGTCATTAACAATACTAATACAATTAAACTTATTTTTTTCATTTTTATACCTCCAACTTTTAAATTTTTATTATAAAGTATCATATCACATTTCTAATGATTAATATAATATATATTTTTTATGAAATCGATAATTTTTTTAAATGTTTATTTTTAATATAATATTATTTTAAAAGATTGTAAGTATTTCTATATTTTTACTTGTAGATTAGCTATATAACCCAAAAATTATCATTACACACTATCCTTCTATATGTCTCAAATTTTTTCCATTTATTTTGGATATAAGATTTTTCATTTTTTTCTGATTTATTAAATTCATCAATGTAGTTTAAAAAGTCTTTTTCTCTTTTTATTAAAATTTCAAATCCGTACTCATCTAACATAGGTGGACCCATATACTTATACTCTTCTAAAGTTATTATATCAAAAATTTTACGATTTCTTACTAGAACTGCAGCATTACTTTCAACAGAAATTATATCAAAATAATCAGGAAATTTAAAGCTTTCTCCTTCAACTTTAATATTATCTCCAACATGATATGTTTTTACATCTCCTTCTAACCTTGATAATCTGGCATTTTCTATTTTAAAGAAAAACTCCTCAAAAATATATCCTCCTATCTTAATTTCATCTTTTTCAAAATAAGGTTTTTCATCTTCTATATGAACATACTCCACAACTCCAGAAGCAGAAGTCATATGAGTTAAACGATCAATTAAAATTAATTCTCCTAAAGTTTTATTTTTTTCAAATTTATCAACTATTACTTTATCTATAAACTCTAATTCACATAAAGCTATTTCATTTTTTTCAATAGAAGTTACATCTACTTTTTCTCCTGTATTTACATCTATTTTATATTGAATTTTTTTCAATATTCCAGGGATTTTTTTTGTTCCTATTTTTACCAAATATTCTTTCCCTAAAATTAATTTATTATCGTCCATCCATAGTAATGTAGCCGTAATTTTTTTAGAAACAGGTAAATTTTCATTACTAGTTAATACACATCCACGACTTACATCCACTTCTCTATCTAATTGTATCGTTACAGATTGACCAGCATAAGCAGTAGAAACATTATTATTTCCATTTAAAATCATCTTTACTATGGCTGTTTCATTACTAGGTAATATCCTTATACTTTGACCTATTTTTATATTCCCACTCTCTATTTGCCCTTGAAATCCTCTAAAATCATGATTTGGACGACATACTCTTTGAATTGGTATATAAAAATCAGAGTTTTCATTCTTTTCTGAAACATCTACACTTTCCAAATGATCAATAATAGTATCTCCTGTATACCAAGGCATATTTTCTGATCTAATAGTAACATTATCACCTTCTGTAGCACTTATAGGAATGATTTTAATGTACTTTAGACTCAACTCATTAGATAATTCTTCTATACTCTTCACAATTTCATTGAATTTTTCTTCGCTATAATCTACTAAATCCATTTTATTTACTGCAAATATAAAATGTTTTATTCCAATCAATGAACAGATTCTAGCATGTCTTCTTGTTTGAACTAAAACTCCTTGAGATGCATCTATTAAAAGTATAGATAATTGTGCAAAAGAACTTCCTACAGCCATATTTCTAGTATATTCTTCATGACCTGGAGTGTCTGCAACTATAAAACTTCTTTTATCTGTAGTGAAATATCTATACGCCACATCTATTGTTATCCCTTGTTCTCTTTCGGCTATTAATCCGTCTAATAATAGAGAATAATCAATATTTCCTCCACGAGAACCTACTTTACTATCAAGTAAAAGTGCCTCTTCTTGATCTGCATATAATAATTTTGAGTTGTAAAGTATATTTCCTATTAATGTTGATTTTCCATCATCTACACTCCCACAAGTTATAAATTTCAATAATCCATTATTCATTAAAAATACCCCTCTCTTTTTCTTTTTTCCATACTTCCAGCTCCTCCGTCACTATCTATAACTCGGCTTGTTCTTTCTGATTCCACTGAACTCAATGTTTCATTTATAATTTCTTCCAATTCTACTGCTTCTGATTCAACTGCTCCTGATAAAGGATAACATCCTAATGTTCTAAATCTTACCATCTTCATTTCAGGTTTTTCACCAGGAAAAAGTTTCATTCTTTCGTCATCAACCATTATTAAATTTCCATCTCTTTCAACAACAGGCCTTTTTGCTGCTGAGTACAACGAAACAATAGGTATATTTTCCCTTTTTATATATTCCCATATATCTTTTTCAGTCCAGTTAGAAATAGGAAATACTCTTATACTTTCTCCTTTATTTATTTCTGTATTATATAACTTCCACATTTCAGGTCTTTGATTTTTTGGATCCCAAACTTGTGAAGAATTTCTAAATGAAAAAATTCTTTCTTTAGCACGACTTTTCTCCTCGTCCCTTCTCCCACCACCAAAAGCAGCTGTAAATCCATATTTACTCAAAGCTTGTTTTAATGCTTGTGTTTTCATAACATCTGTATACGTTGATCCATGATCAAAAGGATTTATATTTTTTTCAATCCCCTCTGGATTTATGTACTCTAACATTTCTATTCCTAATTCTTTCACTCTTTTATCACGAAACTCTATCATTTCTCTGAATTTCCATGTTGTATTTACATGCAAAAAAGGAAAAGTTGGTTTCTCAGGATAAAAAGCTTTCATAGCTAAATGCAACATAACGGAGCTATCTTTTCCAATAGAATAAAGCATAACTGGATTTTCACATTCTGCTGCGACCTCTCTAATAATATATATTGCTTCTGCTTCTAATTCATCTAAATGGGATAATTTTCCACTACTCATTTTATTTCCTCCTTTTTTATAATAATATTTTTAATATTTATTTGAATCTTTTCTGTTAATATTAATAACTTCCTTACTACCGTCTCTTTTTGTTACCACCCATTGAAGAATATCTCCTTTTTCCTTTACAGTCATTTTACTTCCATTTCCTCCTATATCTGCTCCAAGGAAAAATTCTATAGCTTCCACAGGACACTCTTTAACACAAGAAACACATCCCCAACAATTTTTAGGATATTTAATTACCGCCTTTTTGTTTTCCATTTTTATTAAAGTTCCTGGACATACTTGTGTACATTTTGTGCACCCTATACATTTTAAAGGATCAATTTTTATGCTCATATATATCCTCCTTTATAATTTCTCTTAAAAATAATTTTAGATTTCCATTTTCCATTTTTGAATTTACATATTTAAAATATTTCTCATCTTTTTCTGGATAATCTAAATTTTCATTAAATGAATGCCATCTCGTCTCTTTTCTGTAAAGTAAGTGCGCAATTAATACTTTACAAACAGTAAGCCTTTCTTTTAACTCATACAAAAACATTAATTCATGCATATTATTAACATTCAATTCTTCTGATAGTTCTATTAATTGAGCTATTTTTTCTTTAGCCAATTTTAATTGCCTTTCATTAAATTGATAATTTGTAGAAATTCCTCCAGCGTATTCGTCCATTACTTTTTGCATACCTTCTTCGATTTCCTCCACTGTAAATGATGAACTTTCATTGTTTATATATTTTTCATATTTATAAATTATTTCCTTAGATTTTTTTTCTATATCTAATGTATTTTTATCAATATATTCATTATTTTTAATTTTTTCAATAATGTCAAATGCAGCTATCTCACCTTCTGCTAAAGCTCCCGTAACATATTTTTGAGGACAACCACCTGCTACATCTCCCGCTGCATAAACTCCTTTAATAGTTGTTTCTCTGTTTGTATTTATCCAAAATCCACTTGCTGTATGCCCTCCTACAATATACGGTTCTGTCCCTTCTATTTCAACATCTTGCTCATTTGGATTTTTTCCACTCTCTATCCATTTCAATGTCTGACTTGGTGCCATATTTAAATATGCTTTCAAAAGACTTCCACTTTCTTCTTCTGAAATTCCACTAGTTTTTAAATAACAAGGCCCATTTCCTAGTTGATTTTCTCTAACAGTCCCATAAACACGTTCACTAGTTGTGATTCCGTATTTATCTTCATAAATAAAACCTTTAGAGTTAATCTGTTTTGCACCAACTCCTTGTGCTATTGTTCCTGTTGGCGCTATAGTATCCTTACATCTAAGAGCTATAAACCTCATTTCAAATGTTGTCATCTCTGCTCCAGAATTTATCCCCATAGCATAACCACCTCCTGTATTAAATGGAGGATACCACATTTTATGCCTTGAAAAACCTGGATTATTGGGCTTATATAATCCTGAAGCCCCTCCTGTGGATATTATAACTTTTTTTGCATTTATTACATAAGCACCTTTTTCTTCTATAGAAAATCCCACAGCACCATAAACTTTATTATCAATAGTAATCAAATCTGTAATATTCAAATTATTTATAACTTCAATATTTTTACTATTATTTACTGCGTTAGCTAGTATAGGTTTAAAATTTTCTCCATTAATTTTAATATTTCTATCTCCCCTTGAAATATATTTTCCATTTTCATCTTTCAATATTACAAGCCCTAATTTTTCTATATCTTCTGTTATATTGTTAAATCTTTCAGACGCTGTAAATAACAAATCTTGTCTTACTATTCCATTAGCATCTTTCGTTGCATAGTCTACGTAGTCTTTTGGAACTCTTTTATCTACTATATATGCATTTATTGCATTAATTCCTGCAGCAAGGCATCCACTTCTTTTTATGTTAGCTTTTTCAGCTATAATAACAGATAAATTAGAATGACGACTAATAGTAAGTGCAGCATAACATCCTGCTGTCCCTCCTCCTATGATTAATACATCTGTACTAAGTTCTTTAATTTTTAAATTTTTTACCATTTTATATTTACCTTCCTTTGATTTTTTTAACATACACTATAGCACAAAATCTATTGATTTAACATTATCATTTTCTACTATTATTATTTTATTATTATTTTCATAGGTGTAGGCACTATATATGAAAACATTTACTTTTTCACCTTTTTCTATTGAAAAATCCTCTAACCTCCTTAGTCCTTTTATTACTTCTCCATGAATCTTAACTCTTATTTCTACCTCTTTCCCTCTAAATAATATATCTTCTACAATTCCTTCTTCTATTGATACCGAATACTTAAAATATTCTCCATTTTTTAAAATCCTAACATTTTCAGGTCTGACTACTGCTTTTAATCCATTTCTTAAATGATGAAATCCTCTAAATTTGTTTATATTTTCTACTTTTATTGGTTGTCCCATAAATTCTGCTGTAAAAGGAGTTTCAGGATTCCCATAAATTTCTCTTGGTGTTCCTATCTGTTCTACTTTTCCATTATTTGTAACTATTATTTCATCTGCAACTTCTATTGCTTCTTCTTGGTCATGAGTTACAAATATACTTGTTATTCCAACTTTATCTATTGTTTTTCTTAACCAATTTCTGAGTTCTTGCCTCACTTTAGCGTCTATTGCTGCAAAAGGTTCATCTAAAAGTAACAATTCAGGATTTGGTGCTAAAGCTCTTGCAAAAGCTACTCTTTGTTTTTGACCTCCTGAAAGCTCTGAAGGATATCTTTTTCCTAGTTCTTCTAAATTAACCAATTCTAATAATTCTTTCACCCTCTTTTTTATATCATTTTTTTTCCATTTGGCTATTTTTAGTCCAAAAGCAATATTATCATAAACTGTCATATACCTAAAAAGAGCATAATTTTGAAATACAAACCCTATTCCTCTTTTACTCGCTGGGATATCATTAACAATTTTTTTATCTATTAGTATATGTCCATCATCTGGATTTTCTAGCCCTGCTATCATCCTTAAAATTGTTGATTTTCCACTTCCACTAGGACCTAATAAAGCCACTAATTTACCTTTTTTTATCCCAAAGTTAATATTATCCGAAGCTTTATAACTATTGTATGATTTATTTATATTTTTTAATTCTACGTACATTATTTTCTCTCCTTTACAAATATTATATTTTTGTTTTAGTTTTATACTCTATTATATTTCTTATTATTAATATTATTATAGATATAATAACTAAAAGGGAAGATACTGAAAAGGCAGAAACTATACCTTCATTTGTCCCAGATAAATAAAGTGCATCTATTTCAAGAGGTAATGTAAAAGTCTGTCCCCTAGTTTTTGATAATACATTTACTGCTCCAAATTCTCCCAATGCTCTTGCTGTACATAAAATAATACCGTATAACAAAGACCATTTTATTTTAGGGAACGTTATTTTTCTAAATATTGTAAATCCTTTTGCACCCATAATAGCTGCTGCTTCCTCTTCTTCTCTCCCCTGGACATTCAAAACTGGTATTATTTCCCTTGATATAAATGGAAACGTTACAAAAATTGTTGCTAGTATTACTCCTGGTATAGCAAAAGCTATTTTTATATCTATTACAAAAAATTTATTTATTTCTTCAATTATTTTACTTGCCCATCCCATACGACCAAAAGTCATAATAAAAGCTAATCCCGCTATAACAGGCGATATAGAAAAAGGGATATCAATTAATGCAGCCAAAATCTGTTTTCCTTTAAAAGAAAATTTTGTTATAAGCCAAGCTGCGGTTATTCCAAAAATTGAATTCACAATTATAGCAAAAAATGTTGCAATTAATGTTACTTTTAGCGCTGAAGACACATAAAACGTAGACAAACTTTTTATATAAAAGCTCCAACCATTTTTTAAAGAGTTATTAATGACAGCAGCTAAAGGCAAAATTAACATTATAAATACAAATAAAAAACTAATTCCTATTAAAATATATTCACATGTTTTTGATTTTTTGTTTAAATTTTTATACATTTTCTCTCCTCTATATAATCTTATTTAAAATGATATTTAATTAATTTATGTATTATTTGTTCTAAAAGATTGCTTTACTTGAATTATATTTACAACCAGTAGTACTAAAAAAGCAAATATAAGCATTACTAATGCAATAGCTGTGGCAGAAGCATAGTCCACATAGTTAAGTTTCTGCATTATTACATAAGATATGACTTGAGTCTTATTCTTCAAACTATTTCCAGAAATATAAATTACACTCCCGTATTCTCCTATTCCTCTAGCAAAGGCAAGACTAAAACCAGTTAAAAGAGCTGGTCTAATTTCAGGAAAAATAATTTGAAAAAACGTTCTTATAGGTCCAGAACCAAAAACATAAGCTGCTTCTTCGTACTGTTTGTCTAATTTTTCAAGTACTGGTTGAATTGATCTTACCACAAAAGGTATTCCCACAAATACAAGAGCTACGATAATCCCTAGTTGTGAATAGGCAACCTTTATTCCTATTTTTTCTAAAGATTTTCCTAACATTCCTGTGTTTGAATATAACTTTGAAAGTGTTATCCCCGCTACTGCTGTAGGTAATGTGAAAGGAAGTTCTAGAATTCCGTCTAATAATCTTTTTCCAAAAAATTCATATTTTACCAGCACCCATGCCAGTATAATTCCAAAAACACAGTTTATTAAAGCCGCTATAAATGAAGTTGTTATACTTGTTATTAATCCTTGAAGAACTGCCCTAGTAGTAATTAATTTAAAAAAATCTGTAAATGTAAATTTAAAAGAATATACTAGTATCGAAAGAAGAGGAATTAAAACTAAAATTGATAGCATAGTTATTACTATTCCTAAAGATAATCCAAATCCTGGGATTATTTTTGGAGTTCCTACCTGTTTACTTAATATTTTAAGTTTATATTTTTTTAAATTTATATTTTTTATCATTAAAATTCCTCCACTATTTATTATTTAATTATTTTTTTCTTATTTTTAATTGCCATATATTTCATCGAAAATTCCGTTATCATAAAAAAAATTTTCATAAACTACTTTCCACCCGCCAAACTTTTCTATAGTTGTGAGTTCCATTGATAAATCAAATTTATAGGAATATTTATTTAATATTTCTTTATTATATGGTCTGTACCCACTTTCTGCAATTATATTCTGACCTTCATCAGAATAAAGATATTTTAAATATTCATTACTAATTTCAAAAGTTCCATGTTTTTTAGATATTTGATCAACAACTGCAACGCTAGGTTGGGCAAGTATACTAACACTAGGATAAATAATCTCATATTCATCTTTATATTCATTTACTATAGCAATAGCCTCATTTTCCCAAGATATTAAGATATCTCCTTGACTATTTTCTACAAAAGTTGTTGTTGCTCCTCTTGCTCCTGAATCCATAACAAGTACATTGTCATACAAATTTTTCATAAACTCTTTTATTTTTTTCTCATCATCTCCAAATTTTTTCTCACCATAAAACCATCCTGCTAAAAAATTCCACATCGCTCCACCACTACTTTTAGGATCAGGCGTTATAATATCCACATCTTTTTTCAATAAATCATCCCAATCTTTTATATTTTTCTTATTTCCTTTTCGTACTAAAAATACTATTGTAGAAGTATACGGAGAAGAATCTCCTGGAAATCTATTTTTCCAATTTTTTTCTATTAAATTAATATTTTCAAGAAGAGACACATCACTTTCCAAAGCTAAAGTTACAATATCTGCATCCATTCCTTCTATTACTGATCGTGCTTGTGTTCCTGAACCTCCATGAGACTGACTCACTTCGATATCTATACCAAATTTTTTTTTATAATATTTTTTAAAAACTTCATTATATTTTTCATAAAGTTCCCTTGTAGGATCGTAAGAGACATTTACTATTTCTGTTTTTATATTTTTATTTTCCTTAAATAATTTTTGCCTTATAAGACCTGTACATATTATAGCTATGAAAAATATGATAACTATTAATATTATTTTAAAATTTTTACTTTTTAGCATTTTACCTCCTTTTAAATATTTAATTTTAAAAATAATTTTGAATAAAAATAAAGGAGCCTTAAGACATTTCGTCCTAAAAACTCCTTTGAAGCAAACTATATATCATTTAGAGTTTTCAGAAACGCCATACAATACAAACAAGTTTGCTATTATCAAATTAATTCCATTTAATAAAAAGCAAACTTATAGCATCATATAGCACATTGTTCCTCTAAATATATTTTTCATCTTTTTTCTCCTAATCTTATTCTCTTTAAAACATTATAATAAATTTTAATATTTATTTCAAATATAATATTATAAAGAGTTTATTCATAATATATATAATTAAGTTTTAATACTTATTTTAATACACTATCAGCCCAATTAAATAGTTCATCTAAATCATAATCTCCTCCGTGACCTTGTCCCCAAGGTACAGCAAAATCTACTGTTTTCCCTGAATTTTGAAGTTTTAAAGCCAATATAGCAGGAATAGCTAATGAAGTGTCCCTATCTTTTGCCCCGTGTCTAATTCTCCAATATTTACTTTCTGTTGTTCCTTTTTTACCTATATAATCATGTGGATTCATCATCTTTATTATTTTAGTATCTGCCATTTCACCATTAACTTTTGTATTCTCATAAGCATACTTAGTAAAATGTTTATTATCTGTCGTACTATCTCCAAAAAGATTATTTTCCCCTGTAGATAAATCAACATTGTCAAAAGCTCCTGGAACTTTCATTCTCCCTACATATTTTATATATTCATCATAATTTAAATCTATTACTTTACCGTCTTTTATAGTTAAAAAACTAAACTCCGACAAATCTATTCCTTTAGATAAAGCTATATTTGCAGAATCTAAATAATATTTTTTTATTAATTCTTTAAAATTTCCATTCCCATTTTTATCCAAAGTTAAACTTTTTCCATTTTTATCTTTTAATTTTAAATTATTTAAATAAGTTGGAAAAAGTACTTTTAATTCCTCTGATCTTTTAATCTCATCTGGAGTCATTGTTGATTCTATTGTCTTCCTTTGAACATTGTAATCCAACATAGAAATCTCCATTCTCTGATAGTCATTTATACCGTTAAACATCCATTCGTAAGCAATATTAGCGTTATCTAAATTAGTTATAGGGCAGTAAGCTGATACTGCATATATATCATCTGTTCCTTGTGCTGCTCCCAATTCTTTTAAATAATGCTCATAATCTTTATTATTACCAGTTGCCCCAAGTAAAACTGATAATGCACCTCCAGCACTTGTACCATTAGATATTATTCTGTCAGCCCTTCCTGGCATATTTTTATCGTTGTATTTTAAATATTTTACTGCTGCTTTCAAATCAACTATTGCTGCTGGAGCTTTCCCTGTATATTTTTCATCTTTTTTAAGTGTCCTTCCTCTAGCTCCTGGTGCTGCTACTATATATCCTCTAGTTAAAGCTATTGTTAAAGAATTAGCTTTTCCATCTCTACCAACTCCTGGTTTACTAGCCATACCTGGCATATATCCCCCAACAGAATTAGGAAAAAATATAGGAGCTGTACTTGCATTATATTTTCCAATTGTTCCGTTATTAAAATATTCTTCTGGGATATAGATATTTATAGTTTGATATTGTATATCTATAGGATTTTTAACATAAACTATATTTTCATACCCTCTGTATTTTATGGTTTTACCATCTACTAATGCTTCTTTTAAAGAATACTTTGTTATATCAAAATTTAAATCATATCCGTCAGATATTTTATTTAAAATATCTGTCTCTTTTATAGTTTCTTTATTATTTCTATCCATCATAGGTGGTCTTGTATTATTTTCTGCTGATGCTATTATTGAAATAGACAAAGCAAATAGTAATATTTTTACTTTATTATTAATTCTCATGTTAGAATCCTTTCTTTTATATATAATTTATACTAATATTTTACATTCTAAAATGTTACTTTCTCTTTTTATTTATATTATTTTTATCTTTGTATTTAAATTTTATTTAATTATAAAAAGCATAGCTGTAAATGAGTATTAACTATGCTTATATTTATTATATTTTTAAAAATTTTTATTTAATTATACTAATTCGATTATTGCTAATTCAGCAGAATCTCCCTTTCTTACATCGGTTTTTATAATTCTTGTATAACCACCGTTTCTTTCAGTATATTTAGGGGCAATTTCATTGAATATTTTAGCCACTGCTTCTTCATTTCTTAAAAAAGCAAATGCTTGCCTTCTAAAATGAATTGCTTTAGCTCTTTGGTCAACGTCATCTAAATTAAAAGTATTATATTTTTTACCTAAAGTTATTGCTTTTTCAACAAATTTTCTTAATTCTTTTGCTCTAGTAACTGTTGTTTCAATTCTTTCAGCTTTTACTAAAGAAATAGTCATATTTTTAAGCATAGCCAATCTATGATCACTTCTTCTACCTAATTTTCTATATGATTTATTATGATTCATTTGTTAGCTTCCCTCCTTGATTATAAATTTATTTATTGGTTATTGGCTTCTTCACTCAAATCATAGCCAAGTTCTTTCATTTTATCAATGATTTCATTTAAGGATTTTCTTCCTAAATTTTTTATTTTTAATAATTCAATATATGTCATTGAAGTTAAATCTGATATTGTATTTACGCCTGCCTTTTTCAAACAGTTGTATGATCTAACAGTAAAATCTAATTCTTCGATTTTCATATCTTCAATATTGCTTTCAACTTCAGATATCATTGCTGAAATTTCATCTTCACTACTTCTATATTTGCTCATACTATTTCCAATATTAGTAAAAGGATTAATATGTATCGTTAATAAATCCACAGCATAAGATAGTGCATCTTGAATTTCAATACTTCCATCTGTTACAATTTCTAATATTAATTTATCATAATTTGTTACTCTACCAACCATAGTGTCTTCTACTGCATAGTTAACTCTTTTTATAGGTGTGTATATAGCGTCAACAGCTAGATATCCTATTGGCCATCCTTCGGTATCTATTTCATCTGAAACTACAAATCCTTCACCAGAATCAACTAAAAACTCCATATTTATCTCTTTATCTGTTGTTATAGTTGCTATTACTTGTTCAGGATTTATAACTTTTACACCTGGCTCAACTCTTATGTCTGCTGCTGTTACTAAAGCTGGTCCTTTTACTGATAATGTCATTTTTTTTTCTCCTGGTTCATCTGTCTCAACAACTATTTCTTTTATATTTAAAATAATGTCTGTTACAGCTTCTTTAACACCAGAAATAGTAGAAAATTCATTAAGAACTCCATCTATTCTAACACCTTTTATAGCTGATCCTGGAATTGATGATAACAATATTCTTCTTAACGCATTTCCAATAGTATTTCCATATCCTCTGTATAGAGGCTCTAATATATATTTAGCATTATATTGGCTTTCTTTTTCCTCTGTTAATTTTATATTTTTAGCTATTTTTTCAATATTTAACAAGCTAAATCATCTCCTTGGATTAAAATATTATTATCTAGAATAGAACTCGATAATCATTGCCTCATTGATTTCAAAGTCAATTGCATCTCTTCCGGGATTTTCCAATACTTTAGCTGTTAATGTACCTTCTTCTAATGATAACCATCCTGGAACAGTTTTTTGCCCCACTGATTCTTTAATTATAGATAGTTCTTTTGAATTTTCTTTTATTGAAAGCACATCTCCTTGTTTTACTCTGTATGATGCAATATTAACTCTTTTTCCATTTATTAAAATATGACCATGACTAACAATTTGTCTAGCTTGTCTTCTTGTTGTTCCAAATCCTAATCTATAAATAACATTGTCTAGTCTTCTTTCTAAATATTGAAGTAATAATTCCCCTGTTACTCCATCTTTTCTTGTTGCTTCTTCATATAATTTATAAAATTGTTTTTCTTGTACTCCATAAACAAATCTAGCTTTTTGCTTTTCTCTTAACTGTGTTCCATATTCAGTTAATTTTCTATTTGCATTTGGTCTTATATTTCTATTTGATTTTTTATTCACTCCTAGAATGCTTGGCTCTAATCCAAGATTTCTACATTTTTTTAAAACCGGCTGTCTATTTCTTGCCATTTATCTATATCCTCCTTATTTAATAAATTTACGGTCTTCTCTTTTTAGGTGGTCTTGCACCATTATGAGGAACAGGTGTTATATCAACTATTCTAGTTACTTCTAATCCAGTTGCTTGTATTGATCTTATACAAGCTTCTCTTCCTGATCCTGGTCCTTTTATTTTGATTTCTATTTGTTTCATTCCATTTTCTATAGCAACTTGTGCTGCCTGTTCAGCTGCTATTTGAGCCGCGAAAGGAGTTCCTTTTTTAGTTCCTTTAAAGCCTGAAGTTCCTCCTGATTTCCAAATTACTACTTTTCCTTCTGCATCTGTTATAGTTACAACAGTATTATTAAAAGTAGAATGTATGTATGCCATTCCAATAGGAATATTTTTTAATTTTTTCTTTTTTGAAACTGCTGATTTTTTAGCCACTTATGGTTTCCTCCTTAACTTAAAATTTATTTTTTCTTAGCTATTGCCATTTTTACAGGACCTTTTCTAGTTCTTGCGTTTGTTTTAGTCTTTTGTCCTCTTACAGGCAATCCATTTCTATGTCTTAACCCTCTATAACTTTTAATATCAAGTAGCCTTTTGATATTAAGTCTGATTTCTTTTCTCAATTCTCCCTCAATTTTGTACTCTTCTACTGCTGTTCTTATTTTACCTACTTGTTCTTCTGTCAAGTCTTTTACTTTAGTGTCTTTATCAACACCTACTTTTTCTAAAATCTCGTTTGAAGTACTTTTCCCGACTCCAAAGATATAAGTTAAAGAAATTTCAACTCTTTTATTTCTTGGAATATCTACTCCCGCTATTCTAGCCAAATCTTTTCCTCCTCTGTTTTTGATATTTTTAATCTTCTTCAATATGCCCTCACATAAGTAAACAAGGATAAGCTCTACAGCCAAACATATCTTTACAATTTCTATAACATATCATATTTCCTATTATTATATAATATAATTAATATAATATAATTAAATAAAAATTTTTCAGATTGCTCTTTTGTTTTGATTATTATCCTTGTATTTGCTTATGTTTAGGGTTTTCACATATAATTCTTACTTTTCCGTGACGTTTAATTATTTTACACTTATCACAGATAGGTTTTACTGAAGCTTTTACTTTCACTAAAAACCCTCCTTCCAAAATAATGTTATTTTTTTCTATACACAATTCTCCCTCTCGATAAATCATACGGTGATACTTCAACCGTAACTTTATCTCCTGGCAATATCTTGATATAGTTCATTCTCATTTTACCTGAGATATGTCCTAATACTTCATGTCCGTTTTCTAATCTTACTTGGAACATTGCATTTGGCAAGGCTTCTATTATTTCACCTTCCAATTCTAGAACATCTTGTTTTGCCATAAAAATCACCTCGGATCCTTTCAATTATAACAAAAATTTTGAAAAATGTCCAGTTTTTTTAATACTTTCGCATTTTCAAAAATAACAAATAGATTTACAATAAAAATATCAGCATTTCTACTGACAATGTAATCTACTTTTTAGTTAAGCCCATACATTATATAATATTTTTTTTATTTTGTCTAGTTTTTTTATAGTTTAAATTTTTAACTATATAAAAAATATTGTTTAATTTATATCACTAAGATTAAAATATATAAAATTTTATTAACTAAAAAACCTTTGAATAAGAATTTTTTACATTCAAATATTCAAAAGTTTTTTAATTTTTATATTTTTACTAATCTTTAACACTTAAGATTACAGGTTTACCATCAATAATTGCTAGACTATGTTCATATTGTGCTGATCTTGAACCGTCTTTAGTTACTGCTGTCCACATATCTTTTAATATCTTAACATGATACTCTCCCACATTTACCATTGGTTCTATAGTAATAACCATTCCATTTTCTATTTTAGCTCCTGTTCCTTCTTTACCATAGTTAGGTATCATGGGATCTTCATGCATATGTTTTCCTACTCCATGTCCTGCAAAATCTCTAACTAGAGAAAAACCAAAACTTTCAACATATTTTTGAATTGCATAACCTATATCTCCTACCCTATTTCCTACTCTTGCTATTTCTATACCTATTTCCCTTGCTTTTTCAGTAACTTCCATTAATTTTTTAGATGTTTCATCAATTTCTCCTACAGCATATGTAATGGCAGCATCTCCGTAGTAACCATCTAATATAGTAACCGTATCTACTGTTAAAATATCGCCTTCTTTCAATATTTTGTCCTTTTTAGGAATACCGTGAACGACTTCTTCATTTACAGAAATACAAGTTGCTGCTGGATAAGGAGGATAAGGGCTACCTATATCATAATTTTTAGTCCCAGGTATAGCTCCTTGACTTTTTATATAATCTTCTGATATTTGATCCAACTCATATGTGCTTATACCAGCTTTAATATATTTAGGTAAAACATCTTCAAAAAGTTTTGCTATTATTTCATTTGCTTTTTTTATCTTTTTTATTTCATCTAATGTTTTATAAATTATCATCTTAGTACTTCTTTCTATTTAGATTATTTAAGTTTCTATTTTTAATTTTCTAGTATTTCAATTATATCTTCAGTTATTTTTTCTAGTCCTTTTTTTATACAATCAATTTCAAAAACTTTCCCCTGTTTTTTGTAATAACCAAGAACTGGTTCTGTCTGTTCTTTATAAATTGCAAGTCTATTCTTTACAGTTTCTTCATTGTCATCTGCTCTTTGTTCTAAATCTTCTTCTTTTTCGTCTACAGGAGGATTATATTTTATATGATATATTTTCCCTGTAGTTTTAGACACTCTTCTCCCTGTTATTCTTTCTATAATTTCTTCATCACTAACATTCAAAGCTATTACTTTGTCTATTTGTTTTCCTATTTTTTTTAATATTTCATCTAAACTTTTAGCTTGTACAAGAGTTCTTGGAAATCCATCTAAAATAAATCCTTTTTCACAGTCATTATCTTGTAATCTTTCTTCTACTAATCCATTTACTATTTCATCAGAAACTAATTTTCCTTGATCCATCAATTTTTTTGCTTCTAAACCAAGCTGAGTTTGATTTGATATAGCTGTTCTTAGTATATCACCCGTAGATATTTGAGGTATTTCATATTTTTTAATTAATTCTTTTGCTTGAGTTCCTTTTCCAGCTCCTGGAGCACCAAATAATATTATATTCATGTTATTTTATTGTATGATTTTAAAAGTTTTTTACTTTATAAATCATACTCTCCTTTCTATAATTTATTTTTATTAATTTATCATATTTCACAATTATTTTATCACACTTTAAAGAAAAATTGAATTGTAATAGATATTATTTTTTACATTTCTTGTTTTTTTTTTCTCAAAATGATATTATTTTATTGTTAAAATTAAAAAATATATTTTGAAATAAGGGAGAGTTTTTATGAAATACAATTTTGATGAAATTATAGATAGAAAAAATAACCATTCAGTTAAATACAACGAACTTAGTCGTTTTGGCACAGATGATGTTATTCCTTTATGGATTGCCGATATGGATTTTAAAACTGCAGAACCTGTAATTAAAGCTTTAAGAGAAAAAGTTGAACACGGTATATTTGGATACGTTTATAGACCTGATGAATACTTTCAATCATTTATAAATTGGCAAAAAAAGAGATTTGGATGGGATGTAAAAAAAGAGCTTATAAGTTTTAGTATTGGAGTTGTTCCTTCCCTTGGAACACTAATTAAACAATATTCTGAAAAAGGAGATAAAATTCTAATACAACCTCCTGTTTACTCAGAATTTTATGATATTACTTTAGATAATGAAAGAATTGTTTTAGAAAATAAGTTTAAAGAAGAAAATGGGAACTTTATTTTAGATTTAAATGATTTTGAAGAGAAATTAAAACAAAATCCTAAATTATTCATATTATGTAATCCTCACAACCCTTTAGGTCATGTTTGGAGCATTGAAGAATTAAAATCAATGGGTAATTTATGTATAAAATATAATGTCCCTATTGTTTCAGACGAAATTCATGCTGATTTAACTTTATGGGGAGAAAAGCATATTCCTATGGCTAGTGTTTCTGAAAAAATAAGGCAAAATACCATAACATGCACTTCTACAGGAAAAGCTTTTAATCTAGCAGGTATGCAATCTGCTACCATTGTGTTTAATAATTTAGAAGAAAAAGGAAAATTTGATAAATTTTGGAAAGATCTTGAAGTACATAGAAATAATCCATTTAATTTAGTTGCAACTATGGCAGCTTATTCTGATGAAGGTGAAGAATATTTAAATCAACTTATTAAATATATTGAAGGAAATATAATTTATTTAAATGACTTCTTTAAAGAAAATATTAAAGAATTAAAACCTAATAAACCTAAAGCAACTTATTTAATTTGGATTGATTGTCGAGATTTTTCAAAAAAACATGGCTTTAATCAAAAACAGCTAGAAGAATTTTTTATAAAAAACGCTAAATTAGGATTAAATTCTTGTCGTGTATTTAATCACGGTTCCAGTGGTTTTATGCGTCTAAATGTTGCTTGCCCAAGATCAATTCTTGAAAAGGCATTAAATCAGCTAAAAGATGCTGTTAATAATTTATAATATTAAAAAATCATATAAACAAACAAAACTTATTTTACATATGAATTATAAATTTTTAATGATAAATATATTTATATAAAAAAGATCTACGTGAGATATATTTTATTACTCTAAGATCTTTTTTATTTTATTAAATTATATATTTTAAATAACTAAAATTTTATACAAACATTAAAATAAATTTTTTAATTATTTATATTCATTTTAAATTTTAAAACCCTACTTTAAATTTAAAAGAAAATTTAAATTTATTCAAATAAAGTCTATATTGTTCCAAAGGTTCTTCACCACAACTGGCACTACCTAATCCGTACTGTTCTTTATCTATTGTAACTTGTAAATAATTTTCTTTTTTCAAATCATAGGTGTGTTTAGCCTCTTCTAAAGTTTTTATAGAGTATTCACTTATTCCAAAATCAAATTTATTATCTAGAGTTTCAAACCTAATAGTCAAACCATTTCTATTTTTCATAGAAAAATTTTTAACATTATGTCTATTTCCATTTTCTTGTGGAAATATGTATCTTGTATGCATTTGTTCAGCTTTTTCTCTCCATAAATCATATTTTACAGAGCTACAAGAATCAATATAAGATTCATGAGGCCCAAGACCATACCATTCTATATTTTCAAATGTCTTATTAACACATGTTAAAATCCCTATTCTTGGTATTGTTTCAGATTTTTCTCCATATGGCATTCCTTCAACAACAATATCGATTACTCCATTTCTATATATTTTATAGATATAAGTAATATCAACACCCCAGTCTAATGAAGGAGGAGCAGCATTTTTATGTACTTTTAAAATTAAATAATTTTCATTTTTTTCTTCAATAAAAATTTTTCTAAGAGAATACTTCATTAAGTGAATACCTTTATTTTTCCAATATTCTGCGATTTTTTTTGCACCATATTCAGGAATTCCTAACATGTCATTATCAGTAGGAGCCCTCCAAAAATTCATTTCAATACCCTCTTCTAATATATTTTCACCATCAAAAATATATTTTTCAAGTTTTCCATTAAATTTATTGAAATAAATTTCTCTATTAAACATTCTAATTTCTATTTTTTCTTTCCCATCTTTTATTTCAAAATATTCTGGAACATTTTCTAAATTTTCTTCAAAATAACTGTTACTATAGTTTAAATCTTCTATCCATAATTTCTCTTGATGAAATGCCAATTCTGTACCAATTTTTAAAATATCTGTATCTTCTTTTAATTTCCAATAAAAAGTTAAAATATACTCATTTCCTTTTTCAAATAAATTTTTATCTAAGTCAATATTTAATTCCTTTTTTTGACCAGGTTTAACGTTAAAATCATCAACCGTCCTACCTAAAATCTTTTCACCATGTTTTTTTATCTCATAATAGAGTAGAATTTTGCTAAAATCAATAAAATCATATCTATTTTCTACTTCATATTTTGTTTTTTGTTCATTAAGAGATTTCATTTTTATTGGCTCTATTGCTTTTTTATATTCTAATAGAGAAGGATATATCTTTCTATCAGGAGAAACATACCCATCTATAACAAAATTTCCATCATTAGGAAAGTCTCCAAAATCCCCTCCATAGGCATAATATTCTTCATCATTTTCTGCTTTCTTAAGAATTCCATGATCGCACCACTCCCATATAAATCCACCTTGTAACCTTTGTTCTCCATACATCAACTCCCATAATTCCTTTATTCCACCTGGTCCATTTCCCATTCCATGAAGATTTTCACACATTATATGAGGTTTTTTTAGATTTTTATCTTGAGCCATTGTTTCTAAATCTTTTATAGAAGTATACATTGTAGAATGAACATCTGAACTTTCAGGATCTCTATTGGAAATTCCATTATTCCGTTCAAAAATCTCTCTCTCTTCTCCTTCATAATGAATTAACCTACTTTCATCTCTTTCTTTTATCCAATTTGCCATTTCAAGATGATTTTTACCATACCCTGCTTCGTTTCCTAAAGACCAAAATATTATTGATGGGTGATTTTTATCTCTTTCTACCATTCTTTTCGCCCTGTCTAAAAAAGCCTCTTTCCACTCATCTAAATTATTCAATGTATTTCTTTTCCCTATAATGTCATATCCATGAGTTTCCAAATCTGCTTCATCTATTACGTAAAAACCGTATTTATCACATAAATCATAAAATATTGGATTATCTGGATAATGAGCTGTTCTTATGGCATTTATATTGTGTTCTTTCATTATTTTCATGTCTTCTATCATATCTTCTTCTTTAATTACACGACCATAAACAGGATGAGACTCATGACGATTTGCTCCTTTTAACATAATATATTTTCCATTAAAAAGAATAACTCCTTCTTTTATCTCCACTTTTCTAAATCCTATTTTCAAAGGAACTATTTCAAATATTTCTTCATTTTTTCTTAAAGTAACATACAATTCATATAAATTAGGCGTTTCAGCACTCCATTTTAATATATTTTCCAAATTATAATTAAATTTATATGTCAATTCCCCTTTAGTTATATCTTCTTTATTTAAATCATAAATTTTATAACTTTCCTTTACTTGAGTTTTTTCAATAGATATATCAATATTCATATTATTTAAATCACTTCTATAATTATTTCTTATTTTTATTTCTAACTCTAAAATACCATTTTCATAGCGTTCATCTAAAGAAGTTTTTGAAAATATATCAAAAATATATGTTTTTTCTTTAGATTCTATATACACGTCTCTGAATATACCAGATAACCACCACATATCTTGGTCTTCTAAATAAGAATAAATATTCCATTTATAAACTTTTACACATATAAGATTTTCTCCTTCAACTATATACGGAGTTATATTAAATTCAGCTGTCATTCTGCTACCTTGACTATAACCTACATATTTCCCGTTTATCCATAAATTAAAAGAACTATCAACTCCTTCAAATTTTACAAAATGTTCCTTTTCCAATTCATCTTTATTAAAAAAGAATCTTTTCCTGTAAACCATAGTCGGATTTTCATTAGGAATAAATGGTGGATTTACAGGAAACGGATATTGAACATTAGTATACCATGGCTTATCGTATCCTTCCATTTGCCAATTTGAAGGAACTTTTATATTATTCCAACTAGTATCATCAAAATCATTATTATAAAAACCATCTGGAAAATCATCCACATATTCACTATAAAAACATTTCCAATTTCCATTTAATAGTTTAAACCCTTTAGATTTTTCTCTTTTAAATGTTTTTGCTTCTAACATATTTTTATAAGAAAAAAAATGCGATCTTGGTTTTTCTCTATTTATTTCTAAAATATTTAAATTTTCTAATGTGTCATTTTTCTCATTCATGATATTCTCCTTTAAAAATATTTTTATACCCTCATTTTAATTATATTTCGAAAACATAAATAGTCAAATTAAAAAAATAGAGACTATAAGTCTCAAAATAAAATATACTCTCTATTTTATTATTTTTATTGCCTCTTTCATATTAATATGGCAATATCCATTAGGGTTCTTATCTAAATAATTTTGATGATATTCTTCTCCTAAAATATAGTTATCTAGTTTTTCAACTTCAACTTGAATTTCATCTTCATATTTTTTTTGTTCTTCATTTATTTTATTTTTAATAATTCCTAAATCATTCTCATCTGTATAGTAAATACCCGTTCTATACTGTCTTCCTATATCATTTCCTTGTTTATTAATGCTTGTAGGATTAATTATTTTAAAGTAATAGTCAAGTAATTTTTCTAAGAATATCTCATTTTTATTGTATTTTATATAAACAGTTTCTGAATGATCTGTTTCTTTTAAAGTTTTATAATTTGTATTTAAAGTCTTCCCGTTAGCATACCCAACTGTTGTTTCTAAGACTCCTGGAACTTTTTTAAAGAATGCTTCCACTCCCCAAAAACAACCTCCAGCAAAATAAATCTCGTTTATACTTTCCATTTTACTTCCTTTCATAAAAATAATAATTTGAAAATATTATTTTTTAAAATTATTTAGTTCCAAATATTCTATCTCCAGCATCTCCTAATCCAGGATAAATATATGCTTTATCGTTTAACCCTTCATCCACTGCGGCAATGTACAAATCAACATCGGGGTGTTTTTCCATTACCTTTTCTATTCCTTCAGGAGCACCTATTATACACAACATTGTTATATTTTGCACTCCTCTTTTTTTCAAATAATCTATTGTATATATCATAGATCCTCCTGTGGCAAGCATCGGATCCGTAATAAATACCTGGCTTTCAACTATATTTGAAGGCATTTTGTCATAATAATATACAGGCTCTAATGTTTCTTCATTTCTATATACTCCTAAATGTCCAACCTTAGCATTTGGAAGTAATTGTAATATACCTTCCACCATTCCCAATCCTGCTCTTAATATAGGAACTAATGCTATAGGATCTTCTAATATTTTCGTTTTAGTTTTTTGTATAGGTGTTTCAATTTCAATTTCTTTTAAATGTAAATGCTTCGTAGCCTCGTATACCATAAGACCTGCTATTTCATTTAGACTTTCTCTAAAAAGTTTTGTATCAGTGTCTTTATTCCTCAAATTAGTAAGTTTATGTTCTATTAAAGGGTGTTTTAATTCATAAACTGGCATTTAATCTCACTCCATTCTTTTATTTGTTTATAATATAACATATTTATTCCAAAAAAAAACAGAGAATACTACCATTAATAATAGTAACTCTGTATAAATTATAAATTATATTTTTTCTTAAATTTGTCCACTCTTCCTGTTTCATCAACAAATTTAGACTTCCCTGTATAAAATGGGTGTGAAGTTGAACTTGTAGCAACTTTAATAACAGGATATTCTTTTCCTTCAAAAGTTGTTGTTTCTTTTGATGATTTTGTAGATTTTCCTAAAAATCTATCTCCGTTACTTGTATCCTCAAATACTACAAATTTATATTCTGGATGTAAATCTTTTTTCATGGTAACTCCTTTCTATATTTAGAATATATTAACTTTTATTTTTGTCATTTTAGAATATGATACCATATTTTTTACTTATTTTCAAGGTATTTTTATTTAAATATAACACTTTATTTTAGAATTTTAATTTTATTAATTTGTAAATATTTTATCAATATCTTTTTATTTCTCATAAAGATTATCTTGTAATTCATCATTATTTTTATATTTTTTTATTAAATCTTTTAATCTTTTTATTCCTTCAACTTCAGATTTTTCATTTAATTCTCTTCTAAGTTTCCATATTTTCTCAAGTTTTTCTTTTGGTATTAAAAGTTCTTCTTTTCTTGTTCCACTTTTTAGTATATCTATAGCTGGAAATATTCTTAATTGTTCCAAAGTTCTTGTCAATATAACTTCCATATTCCCTGTTCCTTTAAACTCCTCGAATATTACTTCATCCATTCTACTTCCTGTTTCAACTAAAGCGGTAGCAATTATTGTTAAGCTTCCACCTTTTTTAATATTTCTAGCTGCTCCTAAAAATCTTTTTGGATAATAAAGAGCATTAGGATCTATCCCACCTGTTATTAATTTACCACTTGAAGGAACTGTAATGTTATATGATCTTGCTAATCTTGTTAAACTATCCATTAAAATTAGTATGTCTTTTCCTTTTTCTACTTCTCTTTTAGCCATTTCAAGAACATTTTCTGTAACTTGAGTATGAACTCTTGGATCCTCATCAAAAGTAGCTGAATAAACTTCTGCATCTTTGACATTTTCTTTTATATCTGTAACTTCTTCAGGCCTTTCATCTATAAGAAGTATCCACACATCTATTTCGGGATTATATTTTATAATATCGTTGGCTAAAGTAGATAGTAATATAGTTTTTCCTGCTTTTGGAGGTGCAACTATAAGACCTCTTTGCCCTTTTCCTATAGGAGATATTAAGTCTATTATTCTTGACGCCATTTCTCCTTCTCCTAGTTTTATTTTTTCATCAGGATAAGAAGGTACCAAATCATCAAAAAATGGTCTTTCAAGAGATTTCTCAGGTAAATCTCCATTTACTAATAAAACTTTTAATATTCCATAATTTTTTTCTGTTCCCATAGGAACTCTTAATTCTCCAAAAACTATATCTCCGTTTCTTAAAAAAAATCTTTTTATTTGTGAAATAGAAACATATACATCAGGACCTACTGATGTATTTCTTAAAAATCCAAATCCTTCATTCATAACATCTAGTTTCCCAAATCCATATATTTTACCTTGTTCCTCCCCTTTTTTCATCATAACAACGTTAACTAAATCAGACTTAGTCATAACAGAAAAATTAGGAACTTCATATTCTTTAGCTAATTTTTTTAGTGGGGTTATTTTCATTTCTAATATTTCATTCATAAACTTTTCTTCTTCGCTAACTTCTTTTTTTACTTTTTCTGTTTTATCTACTTTTAATTCAGTAGTCATTATTCCACCATCTCCCCATACAACGTCCACGTTTTAGTGTCATATACTCTAATATTTACAAATTTCCCTTTTAAATCTGTTCTATCACTTTTAAACAAAGCAATTTTATGAGTAGAAGTTCTACCTGTCAGCATTTCAGGATTTTTCTTACTTGGTCCTTCTACTAATACTTTTATTGTCTGATCTAAATATTTTTTTGTTTCTTCTTTAGCTTTCATATTTTGAAGTCTCATTAACTGTTGTAATCTTTCACTTTTTACTTGTTCAGACACCTGCTCATCCATTGTTGCTGCTGGAGTCCCACTTCTTACAGAATACATAAACATAAAAGCATTTTCAAATCCTACTTCATTTACTACATCTAACGTATCTTGAAAATCATCGTCTGTTTCACCAGGAAATCCTACTATAATATCTGTTGTTAGCCCTATGTCAGGAATCTTATTTTTTATTTTTTTTGTTAAATTTACGAATTCTTCCTTTGTATAACCTCTGTTCATTGAATTTAATATTTTTGTTGATCCAGATTGAAGGGGTAAATGAAGCATTTTAGCTACTTTAGAATTATTTGCAATGGCGTCTATAACTTCGTCTGTAAAATCTTTTGGATGTGGAGATACATATTTAATCCAGAAATCTCCTTCTATATTTGCGCTTTCATTTAATAATCTAGCAAAATTATCTTTTTTATCAGCTAAATCACTCCCATAAGAATTTACATTTTGACCTAAAAATAAAATTTCTTTATAACCTTTTTCTGTATATTGTTTTACATCTTTTAATACTTCATGGACAGGAACAGATCTTTCCATTCCTCTTACATAAGGAACAATACAAAATGTGCAATAATTATTGCACCCATAAGTTATAGAAATAGATGCCACAATATCATCTCCGAAATCAGCATCAATTCTTTCAGGTAATTCATCTTCGTCGTCTACCTCAACAATATGAGTTTCTCCTCCTTTTTCAACTCTTTCAATTAAATCTGGTATTCTCCCGATATTTTGATTTCCTAATACCAAATCTACATAAGGAGTTTTCTTTATAAAGTCATCCCTAACTTCTTGAGCCAAACACCCTGTAACTCCTATAATCATTTTACCTTTTTTCTTTTCTTTCAAATGCTTTAAATTACTTAATTTACTGTAAACTCTGGAAGCTGCTCCTTCTCTAACAGTACATGTATTTAAAAAAACCAAATCTGATTTTGTTATATCTTCTATTATTTCATAACCTATTGTCTGTAACATTTGCTTCATTTTAGCACTTTCATTTACATTCATTTGACATCCATAAGTTATAACTGTTGCTCTTTTTTTCAATTTACTTCTCCTTTATTTATAAACCTAATGCCATTATACCACGTTTATTTTAATATTAAAAGGGACTATCGCAAAGCGTTGCCCCTTTATACTTTTATTAATTTTTCATTTCTATTTAAACTACTGTCCTTAATAACTCAACATTTATTTTACTTTTAAATTTTCTTCTGGTATTCTGTAATTTTCTATTTTGTCTACCACTAATACTCCATTTATCACTCTTCCAACTACTTTTAATCCTATTGTCTGGTTATCTGTAACACCATAGTCTGTACTCATGAAGTTATAAATTTGATCTAACAAATTAGAATCATCTTGCAAACTATAACTCAATATTTTATCAGGAAATATTAAATTATCTTTTTTATAAGTGAACGTATTAAGAGATCTTACATATTCCCCATCATAAGTTCTACTAGTAATTTTTCTCGCAGAAAATCCTATTGTAAATAATGTACAAATTGTTAATAAAACTAATAATAATTTTTTCATTTTTCCTCCAACTTATAAAGTTTATATCATTTATGAAATCCTAAATCTGCTGGATTTACATCTCCTGATATTTTTTTTATAATTCCATTTTTATTTTCAAATCCTTTTCTCATAATTGTAACTTTTTCAATTAATTTTAAAGTATCTTTTCCTAAATTTTCTTTATTGTATCTCCCTTTGGACCAATAATCTATTACAAGAGAACTATCTCCACAAATAGTATGGATATTATATTTCAAAGCATATTTAATAGCTGAAAAAAGACCTACAAGTTCTCCAAAATTATTTGTACTTCCTTCTGATAAATAATAGTTTCCATATTCATTTATTTTAGAATTTCCAATTATTTTATATAAAATAGGAATTCCATCAAAATTTGTTAATCTAACCTCAACTCCTTTTCCACGACCCGTTCCAGCATCAAAATATATAGCGTCACGATCTAATTCAGCAAACAAATCAATTAATTTATCTTGTTTTTCTGATTTTGATTCATATTCAGCACCGCATTCTAACCACTTTTTTGCTTCGGTTTCAGTCTTAAAGGATTTATATCTCGATTTTTTACCTTTAACAATATTTTGACATTCATCCCAAGTATAAACTATATTACTTTCAACAATGAATTTATTATCGTCTAAAATACAATATGCATATACTTTATTTCTATTTTTTACCATAAATTATAAATTTAATCCTCCATCAACTCTTATAACTTGACCAGTTATAAATTTAGACATATCGCTTGCTAAGAATAATGCTGCATTAGCAACATCTTCAGCATCTCCCATTGATTTAAGCGGAGTATTTTCCAAAACTCTTTCAACTACTTCCTCTGGTAAAACATGTGTCATATCAGTTTTTATGAACCCCGGAGCGATAGCATTTGATCTTAAATTTTTTCTACCAAATTCTTTTGCCCATGTTTTAGACATAGCTATTACACCACCTTTTGTAGCAGCATAGTTAGTTTGACCCATATTTCCATCTAGTCCTACTACTGATGCCATATTTATAACACTTGAACCCTCACTTTTAAGTAACAAAGAAACTAATCCTTGCATTACATTATAAACACCCTTTAAATTAATATCAACAACTAAATCCCAGTCTGCTTCTTTCATTCTTTGTAATAAAGAATCTCTAGTTATTCCAGCATTATTAACAAGGATATCTATTTTACCATATTTTTCTTTTAATTCCTTTGCTACTTCTTTTATATTTTCTCTATCAGTTACATTTAATTTTACATGAGATACATTTGGATGAGTATAGTCTGAATCTATCAAGTCACCAGAAATTACAGTTGCACCATTCTCAGCAAACTTTAAAACTATCTCTTTTCCTATCCCTCTTGCTCCTCCTGTTACTAATGCTATTTTCCCTTTTAACACTTTTTATTCCACCTTTCTTATATATTATCTTATTATTTCTAATTTTACTCTTGTAATTCCTTTGCTCTTTCTTTCTATCTTTGTAAAAGCTGCTGTACTTAAGTCTATTACCCTTCCTTTAGAATAAGGCCCTCTGTTATTTATTCTAACTATAACAGACTTTCCGTTATTTAAATTTGTCACTTTTACTTTTGTATTAAAAGGCAATGTTTTATGAGCTGCTGTTAATGAATATGTATCAAATATCTCTCCATTTGCAGTTCTCTTCCCATGCCATTTACCTCCATAAAAAGATGCAATCCCTGTCTGGTATACCTTTGCTGATTGACTTTTCTTACTTGTTACCTTCTTTGTTTTATTTGCCTTTGTGCCCGCTACCAATGAAAGAGACATTACCAAGATCATAAAAACTGTTACTATTTTTTTCATTACTTTCCTCCAATTTTCAAATTTCAATTTTATTTTACTATTTGCAATTGTACTTTTGTAATTCCTTTACTTGTATTCTCTATTGCCGAAAAAGCAGCAGTACTTAAATCTATTACTCTACCCTTAGAATAAGGGCCTCTGTTATTTATTCTAACTATAACAGATTTCCCATTACTTAAATTTGTTACTTTCACTTTTGTATTAAAAGGCAATGTTTTGTGAGCTGCTGTTAGTGAATGTGTATCAAATATCTCTCCATTTGCAGTTCTTTTTCCATGCCACTTCCCTCCATAAAATGAAGCTACTCCTGTTTGATATAATGTTTTTTCTTCTTCTGAATTATAAGAAGAAGTTTTAGTATCTTTTCCACTTTCTATTTCATTTCTTACTATTTCTCTATTATCATTTAATTTGGTTTTTATATTGTAAATATCTTTTTTTGTTTCTTTCATACCAAATATAAAAAGCGAAAAAAACATTGTAGTTATAATTATTAATATTTTTCTCATGATTCCTCCATTTTTATAATTTTACGAGTAGAATATTATAACATAACTTATATTTTTTACAACTTAGACTAGTCTTTGTTTTTATTTAATCCACTTTTTCTGGTTGTTTAATATGCTGAAATTTAGGACTATCTACAGTTAACACTTCAAATAAATACCCTTTTGATTTATAGTTATCAATTATTCGTTGCAAAGCTTGAACTGTTGTTCCTTTTGCTGCACTATCGTGCATTAAAAGATTTACTTCTCTAACATCACAAGTACTTTTTCTTACTAGAGTTTCAACAGGAACTCTATTTCCAGAGGCATCTGTGCTATCACAATTCCAATCTTGATAAACAAACCCTTCTTTAGTCAGTCTGTTTATTATTTCAATTTTTAAAGCTCTAGAAGCTCTTGTTGTGCTAGATCCTCCAGGAAATCTTGTAACCTTAGCCTCCACTCCTGTTTTTTCTTTTATTATATTTTGTAATCTGTAAAGATCATTAAAAAAACCATCTACTGAAGAATAAACTTCTTTGTAGTTATGCGTATAAGTATGAATGGCTATCCCATGACCTTCATCCACAATTTGTTTATACATGTCAGTATTTTGACCTATTACAAAAAACGTCGCTTTTACATTGTTTTTTTTCAATATTTTCAATATTTCTGTTGTATTATGTGTAGGTCCATCATCAAAAGTAAGATGAACAACCTTAATCCCTTTTTCAGCTCTTAATTTATTAAAATCCTTTTTCAATTGACTGTCTTTTTCTGTTATTTCTTGTAATTTAATTTCTTTTTCAGCTTTTTCTTTAGTTAATTTTGATATTCTTTTCTTAATTGAACTATTTAATATGTTTCCCTTAATATTCCCGTATATTGTAATTCCTGAATATAAAAATCCAAGTGCACTTAAAACTATCATTAATATGGTTATTATTTTTTTCATTTCATTTTCCCTTCAAAATTTATCATATATGTGTAATTATAAATCTATTTAATATTTAATTTTTCAGTTATTTCTTTAAAACTTTTTTCTTTTTCAATAATTTTTTCATCTTTATCTTTAACATCTTTATCTAATTTATCTTTTTCACTTTTTAAAGTATCGGTACCAATTCTTAATTCTTTATTTTTATTTTCTAATATGAAATAAGATATTCCAGATATCACTACGGCTAACATAAATATTACAGATGTCTTAATCAACATTTTATTTTCTTTTTCTAATCTTTCTTTTTTCCATTTAGTTACCATTATATTTCTATCTCCTTATTTTAAAATCTTTGTAGATTTTTTGACTATATTACTACACTACATTCTATCAAATATTTGAAGAAATGTAAATAAAAACCCTCTCCAAAAAAGAGAGGGTTATAAAAGGGGGGGTTAATTGAGGTTTCAGATCTTTTCGATCTATTTACATTATACACTAATAAAATTAAATATACATTAAATTTTGATTTATTTTTCAATAAATTTTATTTTTGACATATTTACCTCTTGATTATAATTGTAAAATTTTATAATTTAGTATATAATAAAATGGAAAAATAAAAGTATATTCATGAAAGGAGAAATATATGTTATAGAATTTTTATATTAAATCTATACTTATATTATTAAATTAAAATGGAATTATTAACTATTCAATTGAAAAAAATGTTTTTAGAAAATATAAATAATATTTTTAATGGTAATTTTGAAGATAAAATTATTATTGAAAATTCAACAAAAAAAGAATTTGGAGATTTCCAAACAAACTTTGCTATGATAACTTCTAAAATCTTAGAAAAAAATCCTAGAGAAATTGCAAATACAATCATTGAAAATTTTAGAAAAAATGATTTAATAGAAAAACTAGAAGTCGCAGGACCAGGATTTATCAATATATATCTGAAAAATAGTTTTTTAAATAGTGAACTTAAAAAAATAGAAAATGAAAAGTATGACTTTTCTTTTTTAAATATTGAAAAATCCGTTATAATTGATTATTCTTCTCCAAATATTGCAAAAAGAATGCACATTGGTCACTTAAGAAGTACAATTATAGGTGACGCATTAAAAAGAATAATTTCTTTTATAGGTTTTAAAGTTATTTCTGATAATCATATAGGTGATTGGGGAACTCAATTTGGAAAACTTATTGTTGCTTATGATAAATTCCTTGATGAAAAATCTTACAGTGAAGATCCTATCGGTGAACTAGAAAGAATCTATGTTTTATTTTCAGATGAAGCAAAAAATAATCCAGAACTTGAAAACACTTCAAGAGAAGAATTAAAAAAACTTCAATTAGGGGATGAAAAAAATAACAAATTATGGAAAGAATTTATTGAAATTTCTCTAAAAGAATACAATAAAGTTTATAATAGACTAGACATTGCCTTTGATTATTATTACGGAGAATCTTTTTACAATGATATGATGCCTTCTATTTTAGAAGAATTAAAAGAAAAAAATATAGCTACAAAAGACCAAGAGGCACTAGTAGTGTTTTTTGAAAATGATAAACTTCCACCTGCCATTGTACAAAAAAAAGATGGTAGCTTTTTATACGCGACATCTGATTTAGCAACAATAAAATTTAGAAAAAATGAATTAAATGTAGATAAAGCTATATATGTAACTGATGAACGTCAACAAAATCATTTTAAACAAGTTTTTGAAATTAGTAATATGCTAGGAGAACCTTATAATTATGAAAAATCTCATGTTTATTTTGGTATTATGAGATTTGGAGATGGAATGATTTTTTCTTCTCGTAGTGGAAATATTATTAGGTTAGTCGACTTATTAGATGAAGCAAAAAAACAAGTAAAAATGGTTATAAATGAAAAAAATCCTAATATTCCTGAAAATGAAAAAGAAGAAATAGCAGAAATTGTTGGAACGGGTGCTATAAAATATTTTGATTTGAGTCAAAATAGAACTTCTGATATTTTATTTACTTGGGATAAAGTTTTAAGTTTTGAAGGAAATACTGGACCTTACTTACAATATACATATGCTAGAATCCAATCAATTATAAGAAAATTAGAAGAAAATAATATAACTATTTTAAATAAAGATATTATACTAGAAAATATGAACGATATTGAAAGAGAATTAGGAAGTCTTCTACTAAAATTTCCACAAGCAGTAATGAAAGCTTACGAATCTTACAGACCTAATGTTATAGCAGATTATCTATTTGACACAGCAAAAATATTTAATAGTTTCTATAATTCAAAATCTATTTTAAAAGAAGATAATAAAAATATTATGGATGCAAGAATTATACTTTCAAAAAAAACTGCTTATATTTTAAAAACAGGTCTAAGCCTATTGGGAATTAAAACTGTAGATAGAATGTAATCATATACTACGAAGTAGCTTTCTTATTTTTTATGTTCATAATCTTAAATAAGATTTTAAAAAAGGGGACAATACTCCGAACATAGTAAAGATAAATTGAAATAATTTTATAATACAGAAATTAAATTAAAGGGAATTACTCTAATAAATTAGAATAATTCCCTTATTAAATAATTATTTAACTTTTTGCTACTTATTTAAAAGTTCTATATACTGTTTAACCAAATATATTTTACCTTCTTCCATTTCCATTAAATCTTTCACTATTTCACCTATTTGAATATTTGAAAATTCTTCAATAATTTCATTCATTATTTCTGTTTTTAAGTCTGACATATCCTTATCTGTATATCCTATTATTTTAAATAATTTAAGATGATCTATATTTAAAACTTTAGATATTTTTTTTAGTAAAAGAGGATTTGTCATACTATGTTTTCCAGATTCCAAATTTGATAAATATGCAGGACTAATATTCAATATTTCTGCCATTTCTCTTAATCCAATATTTTTTTGTAATCTTCTATTTTTTATATAGTAACCTAAAGCCTCCACTAGATTAGGATTTGTTCTTATATCTTGCTTTTCTACCATTTTTTCACCTTAAATAAATAATTTTTGATATCTACATATGATAGCATACTATTAAAAAAAATCAAAATTTTATTAGAAATTATTTCAAAAAAATTTTATTTATTTACCTGACCATAATAAGCATTTTCTCCGTGTTTTCTTAAAAAATGTTTGTCAAGTAGCTCTTGTTGCATTTGTTTAACATCTTTGTTTAATTGTTCAGTAAACATAGCCATTTTAGCTACTTCTTCTAATACAACCGAGTTATGGACAGCTTCTTTTGCATTTTTCCCCCAGCTAAAAGGACCATGACTATTTACTAATACTCCTGGAACAAATTTAGGATCTATTTTTCTTTTTTCAAAAGTTTCTATTATAACTACTCCTGTATTTTTTTCGTATTCATTTCTTATTTCTTCAGAAGTCATTTTTCTTGTACACGGAATGTCTCCATAAAAATAATCTGCATGAGTCGTCCCATAGGCTGGTATATTTCTTCCAGATTGTGACCATATAGTTGCATTTGTTGAATGAGTATGGACTACTCCTCCTATTTCAGTGAAAGATTTATATAATTCTATATGTGTAGGTGTGTCTGATGACGGATTTAACTTTCCTTCTACAATATTACCATCCAAATCAACTACAACCATATCTTCCACTCTCATTGTTTCGTAATCTACTCCACTAGGTTTAATTACTATTAACTTTGTTTTCTTATCTATTGCACTTACATTTCCCCAAGTAAATAATACTAATCCTTTTTTAGGTAATTCTAAATTAGCTTTAAATACCTCTTCCTTTAGTTCTTCTAACATTAAATAAATCCACCTTCTTTCATTTTATCTAATATCCATTGTTTTGCTTTTTTTACTTCTCCAATTGGATCTTCTGATTTTTCAGTCCACATTTCTATTAAAAATGGTCCTTTATAATTTAATTCTTTTAATTTAGTAAACACTTTTGGAAAATCTACACATCCTTTTCCAAATTCTACTTCTTTAAATTTCCCAGGAAAATCATCTGTCACTGCCAAAGTATCCTTTAAATGTATTGCAATTATTTCTTTCTCTTTTACTCCCAGTTCTAATTCATAAAAAACATCATTTTCAGGCCATGCTGATAAGTTTCCAACATCAGGATAAACCTTTAACCATGGTGAATTTATTATTTTAGAAAACTCCATATATTTTGTTATAGAATTTATGAAAGGATGATCCATTATTTCTATAGCTAAGGTTATGTTATACGATGACGCCCACTCTACAGATTTTTTTAAATTTTCTATGAAATAATGTTTTGTTTCTTTACTTCCTTCCTCATAATAAACGTCATATCCTGCCATTTGGATATTTCTTATACCCATTTTATCTGAAAAAATTATTGCTTTTTTCATTAATTCCATGGCCTTATCTCTTGTTTTCTCATCTCTACTTCCCATAGGAAACCTTCTATGTCCACTAAAGCACATAGAGGGTATTCTAATATCATTATCCACTAATGCTTTATGAATTCTATTTATCTTTTCGTCAGACCAATCAAGTCTAGAAAGTCTATCATCTGTTTCATCTATGGAAATTTCAATAAAATCATATTTACATTCTTTAACTAATTCTATTCTTTCTACCCAGTCTATATCCTTTGGAAGTGCTTTTTCATATATTCCTAAATTAATTTTATTTAAATCTTTCATTTCTACTCCTGATTTATAAAATATTTTTTATCATTATTTCCAATATTTATCTATTTCTTCTCTAATTGCATTTGCTGTAACTTTTCCACTTTCCCTAACTAGAGCACGTCCTGCTATGAACACTTTAGCATTTTTTATTTCTTTAAATAGATGTATTTCTTCTGGAACTATTCCACCAGTTATGGATATTTCTAAACCTAGTTCAGATAATTTTTTCATCTTTTCTATGTCCTCTTCTGTCCATCCTTTTCCAGCTAATTCAGCATCTCTTGATCTATGATAAATAGCTTGCTTCACTCCTAAATTTATCCATTCTTTTGCATCTTCGAAAGTCCAATTTCCATAAATTTCTATTTGTATTTCTTTTGGTCTTTTTAAATTAGGAATTTTATCATTTATTTCATCTGCTACTTTTTTACATGCTGCTTTTGTTGCAGGATGAGCTGCCGCTGAAACAGTTAGCCAATCTGCTCCTGCTTCAAATGCCATCTTTGCTAGAATTTCTCCACCATCAGTTGTTTTTAAATCACACACTAAAATATGATTTGGATGTAATGCTCTTAATGTTTTTACTGCTTTCATTCCTTCTGCACAAGCCAAAATTGTTCCAACTTCTATTATGTCCACAACATTTTCTGCTACTTTTGCATCTGAAACTGCTTTTTCTAAACTTAACGAATCTAAAGCTATTTGTAATAATGGTTTTGACATATTTATTCCTCCCTATAATCAATTATTAGTAGTTTATTTTTTAACTTTGATTTAAAATAGACTGCCTAAAAATAAATTTTGACAGCCTTGTATTTCTAATATTTATTTTTTTATTATTTCGTAGATATCTTCTGGTATTTTGGCTTCTCTTATTTTCTCAAAGGCATCTTCATCATCAAAAATAGAAACTATTTGTGGAATTGCTTCTCCGTTGTGAATATCTGTACTTGTAGCAGCTAATCCTATTAATATATCAACCTCTTGTCCATCTGGAAATTTAACGGATTCTTTTAATGTAACAAAACTAAAACTATCCTTATTCACTCCTTTTTCAGGTCTTTCATGAGGCATAGCAAGCCCTGGTGCTAATATATAAAAAGGTCCTAACTCATTTGTCCTTGAAATTATTGAATCTATATATTCTCTTTTTATACTTCCATTATTTAAAAGAGGTTTCATACATACTTCTATTGCTTCTTCCCAAGTTTTTACCTCCTGTTTTAAAACAACTGAATTATTTTCTTTTAATGAATCAATTAAATTCATATTTTACCTCCTAGTTTTTGATTTATTTTTATAGTTTATTATTCAATTCCAACTTCTTTTAATTTATCCTCTAATTCCTTTTCATCTAATAAGTTTAAAAGCCCTATTAATTTTGTCTTAGGTCCTCCTTTTAACTCATTCACTATATGTGTAGAAGCTAATACCACATCATAATTTGATAATCCTGACTTTGCTTCTCCAACACTACAAGAACTAACATCCGCTTTTACTCCTAGTTTTTGTAATACTTTTCCTACCTTCATTTTCATAATCATACTTGTACCCATTCCACTTCCACACACAGCTAATACTTTAAGCATAAAATCACTTCTCCTATCTCTATATTTATACAAATTCTAATTATTAGTTTTCTTCTAAGTCAACTAATCCTTCATAATATTGCTCTTTTGATTTTGCTTTCATATATTGAATTTGTGGTATCAACATCATTAAAACAATTGCAATTACATAACCTGTTATTCCTAATCCTTTCATTAATGCTCCTTGAAATAACCACACTGTTGATTGGTCAATATTTCCATGCCATCCACCAAATCCAACTAATCCAAATGTTACTACTGCAACAGCTCCTAACACAACTTGTAAAATTCCTGATACAAATGTTGTTATCATTGCTGCTTTTACTCCTCCACGTTTATTTGCAAATACTGCTATTGTAGCATTATCAAAAAATACTGGGACAAATCCTGTTACTATCAAAATTGGAGATTTAAATAATACTAATCCTGCTATTGCTAAAAATTGTCCTAAAACACCGCATAAAAATCCAAATAAAATAGCATTAGGAGAACCAAATCCATAAGTTGCAGCACAATCTACTGCTGGTATTGATCCTGGTATTATAGTATTTGAAATACCTTGGAAAGAAACTGTTAATTCAGATACAAACATTCTAACACCTTGTTTTAAAATTGATAAATATACCGCAAATGTTAACGATGTCTGAAGTACATGAATAAAAAATGACTTATTTTCTGCAACAAATTTTTCATAGCCACTTCCTAAAAGAATTTGAGGTCCTAAAATATACATTATCAATCCGAAAAATAACATCATCAATGTTCCTGTTGCTACTAAATCTTCGTGAAAAATAGATAACCATTTAGGTAATTTTAAATCATCTACTCCTTTTTTTGGATCTCCTAAATATGGCGATACCTTGTCTGCTGCCCAAACCGCAAACATTTGTTGGTGTCCTATTGCAAATCCAGCATTCTCAGTTAATCTTTGAGTAGGTTCAACTGATAAATTAGATGCCACTGCCCAGTAAACCCCTGCAAATATCCCAATTAATATAGCACCTGTAATATTTCTAAACTGAGGAAATATAAAGAATATAATCCAAGTAGCTGTTTGTGCCTGTTGTTGCATAATATGACCTGTTATAAATAAAGTTCTTATCCTAGTTAATTTTCTAAATAGTACTAATACTATATTAAGTAAAAAACCTATTAGTAATGAAAACATTACCCAAGTTAATGTCTCACCTATAGATTCTAGTGCTGTATTTACAGCATTTAGTCCAAAATATGGATCTATAACCGAAGCACTCAAGTTATATTTTTCATTAAGTCCAGCCAATATAGGTCTAAATGTCGTTACAAGACCTGCTGCACCTACGTTTAAAATTAAATACCCTATTGTTGCTTTTAAAAAACCTGAAAACGCTTCATAAAAAGGCTTTTTTAATAATAAATACCCTATAAATACTAGGAATCCAACAAAGAAAGCTGGATTAGTTAATATATTTTTCCCAAACCAAATAAATGGGAATAGAAGTTCATTGCTCATAATTTTCTCCTTTTTTCAAGAAATAACTTGATATTTTATAATTAATTTTTAAAATTATTATTTACATTAGAGCATAGATTTAAACTGTATATTAGGTTCTTGCTCAAAACAATCATCAAATCCACGAGGATGATGATATTCAATTAAATCTTTATCCTTTGGATAAGTATACTTTCCTCCAACTTCCCAAATAAATGGATGAAATTTATATTGTAATCTATCTTTTCTCATACGCCATAAATCTATAATTTCTTGAGTACTCGCCATAAAATTAGTCCATATATCGTGATGTACAGGAATAATTACATTTGTTCTTAAACATTCTGCCATTCTCAGGAGATCAATTGATGTCATTTTATCTGCAATACCTACTGGATTTTCTCCATAATTATTTAATGCAACATCAATATCAAATTGTTTTCCATGTTTTGCAAATTGTATTGAATAATGTGAATCTGCTCCATGGTAAATATTACCTCCTGGTGTTTTAAACAGGTAATTAACAGCTTTTCTTCCCATTTCCTCATCTGAAGGGCATAACCCTGATAGTTCACCATTTTTATTTTCTGATCCTTCTACAGGTAATGTTACCAAACAAGTACGATCAAATGAATCTAAAGCATGTATTTCTACATCTTTTAATGAAATAACGTCCCCTGGTTTAACTGTTACAAGTCTATCTTCAGGTACTCCCCATTTTTTCCACAACTCTGTACAGTGCCATGGTCCTACACATTTAACATGCTCTAATTTAGGATTATTCATAATTGCTGCTGCCACATTTATGTCTATATGATCACTATGATAA
>JAGOWQ010000005.1 GCA_018060185.1 Leptotrichiaceae bacterium
AAGTTAATATCGTTTGATTCTTGTGCCGCTATTATAAAATCTGTGTAAATATTAATTTTATTTATACCTTCTTTAACACATCTATTAAGATTTTCATCTCCTGATGAAGAACCACCATGTAAAACAAGAGGTATACTCAATTCTCTTCTTATCTCTTTTAATCTTTCAAAATTTATTTTTGGTTCTCCAATATAACTTCCATGTACTGTACCAATTGAAATTGCTAAAGAATCTGTTCCCGTTAGTTTTGAAAATTCTAAAGCCTCTTCTTTGCTTGTATAAATAGTGTCATCATCAATTGAACAAGAAACTCCAACTAAATTACCACTTCCAACGTGACCTATCTCTGATTCAACAAATATTCCTTTTGAATGAGCCATTTCCACAATTTTTTTAGTCAATTTTACATTTTCGTGAAATTCTAAACTAGAACCATCAATCATTATAGAATCAAAACCAAGATCGATTGCTTTATTTATAACGTCTAAACTCTTTCCATGATCAAGATGTATAACAGCATTTAAACTATATTTTTTTATATAATATTTTGCTAATATAAATGCTTCCTCTAAATCAATATATGTTAAATGTGATTCTGCTATAGAAAAAATAATTGGTAACTTTGTATTATTTACAACTTCTACATAAGCTTTTAACATCTCACAATTTACAAAATTCACTGAAGGAATAGCAAATTTTTCTTTCATTGCTATTTCAAACATTTTATATGTTTTATTTTTCATACGCTACCTCTCGATTTCATTTTTTATCATTTCATACATTTCATTAACACCTACTCCAGTTAAAAGTGGAATTCCATTAATTATTTTATCTTTATAATTACTAGGAACTAAAGTAGTGGATATTATTATGTCATAATTACCAAAATTATTTATTTCCTCTGCGATTTTTCCTTGATATATTTTTACTTTATTAGATAAATTATTTATTTCTAACCACTTTTTAACTTTATTGACAACTACTGTAGAAGTTGCTACTCCTGTACCACACATTATTAGTATTTTTTTCATAACTATCTTTCTCCCTTTTTAATTTTAGATTGATAGAATAATAATCCTAACATCACTAATCCAAATCCAATTACACCAATGTACGCAATATGTTTTGCAAAAAATACAAATATTGCCGTCGTCCATAACGATCCATCTGCCAATGATGAGATATTTACACTATCATTAAAATCAAAGTTAGCATTTTGAGCCATCTTAGTAAATAATGGAGATATCCATGTCGCAATATATAATCCTAATCCCATATATATTGTTCCCCCAATTACAGTCCTAATTATATTACCACCAAATACTGCTGCCATTAAACAAACAATAAACGGTATTGTTGCTAAATCACTAAAAGGTAATACTCTGTTACCTGGTAAAATAACTGCTAATAAAATAGTTATCGGAACTAATATTAATGATGACGACAATACTGCTGGATGCCCTACAGATAATGCAGCATCCATTCCTAAATAAATATCTCTTTCAGGAAATCGTTTTTTAACAAATTCACTCGCTGCTTCTGAAACTGGTTCTAATCCTTCCATTAATAACGACACCATCCTAGGCATTAGCATCATTACAGCCCCTGTTTGCATACCTAAATTTAATGTCGCACTTATATCATAACCTGCAAGTAATCCCATAATAATTCCTATAATTAACCCCATAACTGTTGAATCACCAAATAAGCCAAATTTTTTCTGAATTTGCTCTGGACTTACATCCCAATCTTTTAATTTAGGTATTCTATCAAAAATGTAATTTAATGGTTTTGCTATTATATATCCCGGTGCGCTAGTTCCATGAGGAAATGTTATGTTTGGAAAACCATAAAATTTAGATATTGTAGGCTTCATATAGTCTGCAATCCAGAATAGAAATAAATAATATGATATAATTGCTAAAATTCCTAAAATAAAGCTGTTAGTTGAGGCATATATAATTGATCCAATGAACGCTCCATGCCAAAAATTCCATAAATCAATATCTAGTGTTTTTGTTAATCCAAATATTAATAAAACTATATTTACTGCTATTCCTAGTGGAATTGCCATTGAACCTAAAGCTGTGCTATATGCTATTGCAGAAGTTGCTGGCCATCCAACATCTATAACATCTAATTGAAGTCCAAAGTTTTTAATCATACCCTGAGCAGCCTGACCTAATGAATTTGATAATAACCCTATAACAAGATTTAATCCAATAAAACCAATACCTATCGTAACACCTGCTTTAATTGCTCTTGACGGTTTTGTTCCTAATAATATTGAAAATATTATTAGCAATATTGGAATCATAACTGTTGCTCCTAAATTAACAAACCATTCTAATATAAACATGAAAATTCCTCCTCTAAATACATATTTTTTCTAAATCTTCTATATACTTCGCATTTATAACTAAATTATAAAAATCTTTTCTATTAATTATTTCTATCAATTTACCTAAAACTTCCACCTGCTCTTCTGGATTTTTTACTAACATCATAATAAAAATTTTAACCAATATTTTTTTATTTGTAACTACTTCTCGATATTGTATTTCATCTTTTAGTCTAACTAAAACTATTTTTTGTTCTAATACATGTTCTGAATCTATATGTGGAAGTGCTATATTATACCCATCAAACTCAAATCCTGTAGGATAAATTTTTTCTCTAGCTATTAGTGCTTCTAGGTAACTATCCTTAACATATTTCTTTTGTTTAAATATTTTTGCCATTTTTTTAAATAAATATAAATAATCTTTAGCATCAATATCTAAATAAATATCTTCTTTTGTAAACATCTCTTTCATCCTTCCTTTTAATTTATTAGATAATTAATAATCCCAATTTTATCTTTATCTTTAATTATTTTTTTAAATTTTGGTCTAAGTACTTTATTTATTATATTACTGATGTCATTTCCAATATTATTTTTATCTCTAATGGCAAAACAAACTATTGTATCTATTTTATCTTTAGTTTTTTCTATAGTTACTGGCGTTTTTAATTTTAAAATAGAAACTCCATTTTTATAAACATTATTTTTATTTACCGCGTGTGGTAATAACACACCATTAAATCTAATTATTTGCATCTGATTATGCTTATAAATATCTAAAACGTCTTTTGTATATGTAGAATCTGTATAGTCTTCTTCTAATTTTTCACAACATTTTTTTATTGCATCATTTATATCAATTGCCTCATAATCAAAAATTATATTTTTTAATAATAGTGTATCCTCATTTCCTGAAAATTCGCTTATATCATTTACTATTCTATCGTTAAAATTATTCATCAAATTTTCAATTAAATTATTTTTATTTTCTATACCACAATTTTTTGAAATAATATCTATTAAATTTGATAAATTTATTTTATTATTATTACTTCTAAATCCTAATGATGTAAGTTTTTGTTTATCGTCTGCACTTAATATTGTATTTATTTTTACTATTTCTTTATTTTTATATTTACTTTCTTCAATGTCTATTGTTGTTAATATATAATTTACATTTTTATATTCTTTCAGTACTAAAGATAATCTATATAACGGGCCTACATATACAACATTAACTAAAAATTGACTTTTAATATTATCAATTAATATCTTTTTACTTCCTGATCCTAACGACGTTATAATTATAATTTCTAGAGGTACAATTTTTAATTTATTAATTCTTTCCATTGAGGCTAAAAAATGTATTTTTAAAAGATGTATCTCATCTTTTTCAATTTCACTTCCTAGTTGTTGTGTAATTAGCTCTAAAGATTTTTTTATTATCAAATATAATTTATCTTCTTCTTTTTCTTCGACAATATAATCTTTTAATTTATATCCTTTTCTAGTTCTATATATTAATTCTTTTAAATGTTGAATTAAAAATTCTTCTAATAACTTATCTTTTGTTATTGGAATTAAAATTTTACTTTCTACTGTTTTTATTATATTTTTAACTAACATTTCTATATTCAATAAATCTTGAAAAAAATCTTCGTATCTTTCATATGATTTCATCCATGTCACTAGATTAGAAATTTCTTCAATCTTTTTATTTTCTAAATCTTTTAATAACTTTAACTCTTTAAATTTTTTTATAACATATTCTTTATCTACTAAATTTTCTAATTTTATATCGTATTCGATATCATTAATAAAAGTATTAACAACTTCTGAATAAAAATATTTATAATTTAAATCATCTACTTTTATTTTATTTTCATTTAATACATCGTTTACAAATTTTTTTATTCTTATAAAAGTTTTTTCATTAATCATTGAAAATATTATTTCCTTTAGTATATTTAAATATCCGCTTGTTTCTTCACTAAGTAATGATTCTAATTGCTCTGATAATAGAAAAATTTTGTATTTTTTTATATTTTCTGTATTCCCACAAAATGACAATCCATTTTTATTAACTATCCTAAATCCTCTAATAATAAGTATTTTATTAATTTCTTTTATATCGCTATTAATACTAACTCTTGTCAACTGAAATTTTTCTATAAAATCTTTTATTTTTAGTTTGTTTTTTGAATATAAAATATACATTTGAATTAAAATTTGTCTTTTGCTTTTTCCGATTGGTTCCAATTCTTTAATTATATCCAATAATTTTTCCGAATTACTTTCTAATAAATACTTACTTTTACCTATTTTTTTTATAGGATTTATTTTAATAAATTCTAATAAAGTATTTATTTCATTTATGTTATATCTAATCATTCTTTCGGATACAGAAAATTCTTTTGCTAATTCAGTAAGAGAAATTATTTCATTATTATAAAATTTTTCTAAAATTTTTACTTCTCTTTCATTTAAAATCATCTCTAAACCTCCTTCAATATTAAGTGTATTACACTTTTACCGTTTTTCAATATAAAATACGTAGTTCTTTTTTTGGAAATTAATTTTACAAAAATCAATTTGAATTAGATAGATTTTTTCTATAAAATAAAAAAAATTTCCTGTTTTTTTGAAATTTTTTTATAATTTTTGAAACAAGAAATTTTTAATTATTTCACATCATATAATAATAAGAAAGATAGTAGAGCTTCTACTATCTTTTTAAAATGTGTATTTGTAAACTATGTCTCGGTTGTTATTACTAATATTATTAAATTCTTATATGCAATGTCCAACTAAAACTAATATAAAAGAAATTATAAATACAATTGTAATATATCAAACTTTTTTATTAAAAAACTTTAATTTATCTAACATTTATATCTTTTAAATTTTTTTGTGTTTTATCATCAATATATTTTCCATTTTTATATACTTCATAAAATTTAGGTTCAATTTTATTAGCATATTTTTTTAATTCTCTTAACCTTTCTACTGCCATCGCATTATCTGGATAATGATGCATAAAACTATTTGCAATAGATTTTATTATTTTATTTTCAAATTTTTCTTCTATTGCTATTTCTTCTTGGGGAAAACACTCTACAGGTACAGCAAGAGTATTTGAAACTTTTCTTTCCCCATTTCCATGTTTAATTCCTGTTTTATATTTTAATGTGTAAAATTCTGTTCCCTCAATTTTTTCTGTTGAATTTAATATGGAATTCCCCATATTTGGGACTATAGTTAAAAATTTATTATTATTTATGTATAAACCAGGATTAATAACAGGTGCTGGATCTATCGTAAAACATTTCAAATCAGTTTTAGAAGCCGAATAAATTGCTTCTCCTCCTGCTTTTGAATGTCCGTTAACCGTTGTCAATGTTTTATATCCATTATAACCCATCATATATTTTTCTTTTATTTTTTGTGTGAAATCTAAAGCAGCTTTTTGATTATCTGGTGTTATAATAGGTGCAGGAACATTGTTTCCTACCCAGTCTTTCATTGCAAATTTACTATTTTCACCTTTTTCAATATAATTCTCTAATGTTTTACTTCCTTGAAAATCAGTTAAATCTTTTGGATTATTTTTTTGAAACATTGCACTTGGACTTTGGCTTGCACCAAATATTATTTCTACATTTTTTGTTTTTCTATTTCCTATTACTAATGCTGACATTCCTGTTATTTTGTCAATATATGGCTCTTCTAAAATTTCATAATTCTCTAAAAAACGTTTTAATGATACATCGTTGTTATTAATTTTACCGTTATTTCTTAAATCATTAAATTTTTCAATAGTTTCAGTTTCATTACTAAATATTTGTATTATTTCAATCTTATTTTCTATCTCATCTACATCAAAATTTTTTAATGTTTTTATAGCCATTTCAACATTTTTTCCATTTAATGTCCGTTCCTTGGCTTCTTCTTTTATTATATTATCATCTAAGCTTTTCCAATCCTGTGTAGCATGGCCAAAAGTGAAAGAAACATTTAAAATAGGTATTTTAGGTTTTTCTTTTTCACTATCCATAATTAATTTTTTTCTCTCTTGATCAAATTCTTTTGATATTTCAATTTCTTTCTTCATTTCATAAATTCTTTGTGGTTTAGTTGTAAAATTATCTGGGTTATAGTATTTATAACTTTTTGATTCTAAATCTTTAGGATCTCTCTTGTAATTAAAATTTGCAACATATTTTTTTCTAATTTCTTCAATATTTGGTATTCCAGACATAATTTATCACTCCTTAAAATTATTTTAATATTTTATATTCTATATTCTATAACAAAATATTAAAATTTGTCAAAATTACGCAAAACTAACTAAAACTATTGATAATACTAATTTAAGAGTGATTTTTATAAAAAATAAAATAAAATAATTAAAAAAGATAGTAGTTGTTATATACTACTATCTTTTTTTATAAATCATTTATAAGTCATTTGGACCAAAAGAATAAGGCAATAATTCACTTATTTTAAATATTTTATATTTCATTTCTTTATTTGCAAGTATTATAATTGTATCCTCATCAGAAAATTCTGAAATAAATTGTCTACAAGCTCCACAAGGACTTATTGGTTCTGGAGTTCCGCCTGTAACTACTAATATTTTTATTTTTTTCATTCCTTCTGTTACTGCCGTAGGTATGACATTTCTTTCAGCACATACCGTTAAACCATAAGAAGCATTTTCAACATTAACTCCTCTATGTTTTTTCCCTTTTTCGTCTATTAACAATGCAGCTACTGGAAATTTTGAATATGGTACATAAGCTCTTTTTAATATTTCATTTGCTTCTTCAATATATTTGAGTATTTCTTCACCATCTAAATTCATTTTTTCTCCTCATTCTAAAGATTCAAGGCACTTTCTAATGCTACTTCAATCATATCATTAAAAGTTAATTGTCTTTCTTCTGCTGATGTAACTTCACCTGTAACTAATGAATCACTTATAGTCAATATTGTCAAGGCATTTACACCAAATTTTGCAGCTGTTGTATATAATTGTGCTGTTTCCATTTCTACACACAATACTCCAAATTTTGCCCATTTTTTCCATGAATCTATTTCATCTCCATAAAAGGTATCACTTGTTAACACATTACCTGCTTTCATGTTCAAACCTTTTTTTACTCCTGTTTCGTAAGCTTTTAAAAATAACTCTGAACTTGCTGTAGGTGCGTAGTCAGCTCCATTAAATCTTAATTTATTTATTGCAGAGTCAGTAGAAGCAGCCATTGCTATAACTACATCTCTTACTTTTATATTTTCTTGCATTGATCCTGCTGTTCCAACTCTAATTAGATTTTTAACTCCATACTCTGCTATTAATTCATGCGTATATATCCCTATTGAAGGTACTCCCATTCCTGTTCCTTGAACTGAAACTTTTTTCCCTTTGTACGTTCCTGTGAATCCTAACATTCCTCTTACATTATTGTATTGTACTACATCTTCTAAAAATGTTTCTGCAATATATTTTGCTCTTAATGGATCTCCTGGTAATAATATAGTTTCTGCTATATCTCCTTTATTTGCTCCTATATGTGGTGTTGACATTATTTTTACCTCCTAAATTTTTATATTTTATTATAACTTTTATTTTATTTTTTATCAATTATTTTATTTAAGAATATATTTCTAATTTTATTTTTTAATCAGCTAATCAAATATTGTTTCCCAAATTTCTGATTTATATGCTTCAAAACACATTTTTATTTGTTTTTCTGTATTTCTTATTTCAGATAATTCAGGTAATTCATCTATTCCAAAATATTTCCTTTCAGATGTTTCTATATTTTCGATAAATTTCTCATCTTCTATTTTGGTTAGAGAGCACAATACAAAAATTTTACATACTCCATACGGAGAGGATGCCAATCCACAGCCCAAATTATTTTTTACTCCATCTTGAACAGCTATAATTTTTTTAGCTACAACACTAATTCCAGCTTCTTCTTTAACTTCTTTTACTGTATTTTCTTCAACTGATAAATAAACATCTACCCAACCTCCAGGAAGTGACCACTTTTCATCTCTTTCTTTTACAAGAAGTATTTTATTATCTTTAAAAACTGCAGCACGACTATCCATTTTTGGCGTTTGATATCCTACTTCATTACAGAACAAATCTTTTATTTTTTCTAAATCTATACCTGTTTTATACTCTAAAATTTCCGCAGAAATTTCTCTTATTCGTTTATATCTCTCCTCATCAAATACATCAGTTGAATACGATAATCCTGCTTGAGCCAAACTTTGTAATTCTATAGCCCATTTCAGCCATTGCTCTCTTTCTTTCATACAAAATTTACCTTTCATAATTTATATATTGTAAAATAGAACTTTATAATATATCTTTTGCAAAGCTTCCATCTTTTTTTACTCCTAGTAAAATTTCCTCTATGGTAGAAGCAATATCAGAAAATGTTTTTCTTGTACCGATATTTGTATTTTTTTTAACTTTTTTCCCTGTTATTAATATAGGTATGTATTCTCTAGTGTGATCTGTTCCTTTGAAAGTAGGATCATTCCCGTGATCAGCTGTTATTATGAGTATCTCATCATCTCTTAACCCTTTTTCTATTTCAGGTAACCAGTTGTCAAATTCTTTTAATGCATTTACATACCCTTTTGCATCTCTTCTATGTCCGTATACTGTATCAAAATCTACAAGATTAGTAAATATAAGTCCATTTGTGTTTTCTTTTAAAGCTTCTATAGTTTTCTTTATTCCATCAAGATTATCTTGATTTGCTTTTTTATTAATAGTTATTCCTTTTCCATTGAATAAATCGCTTGTTTTCCCTATTCCTATGACATCAAGTCCTGCTTTTTGTATTCTTTCTAACATCGATTCTTTAGGCGGATCTATAGAAAAATCGTGTCTATTTGAAGTTCTTTGAAATTCTCCTAATTTTTTACCAATATAAGGTCTTGCAATTACCCTTGCTACTGGAGATTTCCTATTACAAATGTCCAAAGCTATTTCACAAGCTTTGTATAATTCTTCTAGTGGTATTATATCTTCATTTGCTGCAATTTGAAATACAGGATCAGCAGAGCCATAAACTATCCAATTCCCAGTCTCAATTTGTTTTTCTCCATATTCGTCAATTACAGCAGTTCCAGACATTGGTCTATTAACCATTACTTTTCGCCCAGTTTTTTCTTCAAACTCTTTTATAACTTCATCTGAAAATCCATTAGAATAACTTGGAAAAGGTCTTTCTAAAGGAACTCCAGCAATTTCCCAATGACCTGTTGTAGAATCTTTTCCTATGGAAACTTCCACAGCTTTTCCATAAGCCCCTTCAGAATTTTCTATTTTAGGTGTTCCTAATATTTCAACAATGTTTCCCAACCCTAATTTCCCCATATTAGGTAAACTCATACCACCTACTGCCTTTGCCATATTACCTAAAGTGTTTGAACCTTCATCACTAAAAATATGTGCATCAGGTAATTCTCCTGCTCCAACACTATCTAATACTATTAGTGTTATTCTGCTTATATCATTCATTTTTTTTCCTTTCTATTAATAAATTTCATATATATTAATATTTTTCATCTTTTATTTCAATACCTTTTATTATTTCAATTCCTGAACTAGTTCCAAGTCTTGTTGCTCCCAATTCTATATATTTTTTAACAGTTTTAAAATTCTTTACTCCTCCGCTTGCCTTTACTTGAGCTTTATTTCCTACAACTTCTTTCATTAATTTAACATCTTCAAAAGTTGCTCCACCTGTTCCGAAACCTGTAGAAGTTTTAACAAAATCAGCTTTTGCTGCAACTGATAATTCACAAGCTTTTATTTTTTCATCATCAGTTAAATAACAAGTTTCTATAATTACTTTTAAAATATTATTTCCTATTTCTTTTTTTATTTCAGATATTTCTTTTTCTACATAATCATAGTCTTTATCTTTTAATGCACCTATATTTATAACCATATCTATTTCTGAAGCTCCGTCTTCTATTGCCTTTTTCGATTCAAAAATCTTTGCTTCCATAGACATTGCACCTAGTGGAAAACCAACAACAGCAGCTACTTTAACATCACTATCTTTTACTTGTTCATAAGCGTAAGCAACATTTGATCCATTCACACATACTGAATAAAATTTATACTCCTTTGCTTCATCACATAACTTTTTAATTTCCTCTTTTTGTGCCATAGCCTTTAATGTAGTATGATCAATATACTTATTTATATCCATTTTTATTTTCCTTTCTAAATTTCATTCTAGCACTTTAATTAATCTATATTTAATTAAATAATTTTTACTCTATTAAAATTATAATATCTTTTTCTTCATGTATTTCCATAAAATTATCATTAGACCTATCATAACTGATATAATTACACCCAAAACTAAAAATCCTTTATCTTGAAGCGGAAGAAGAATATTCATTCCATAAAAACCAAAAATCATATTAGGTATAGCTATAAGTATTGTTACAGCTGCTAAAATTTTCATTGTTACATTCATATTATTTGATATATATGAAGAATAAGTCTCTCTAGTAGTTTTACAAATATCACAATATGAAGATGATAAATCCATTGTAAAATTAATTTCTTGTAAAATTTTAACTATATATTCCTCAAATTGCTTAAATTCAGGTTCTTCATTTATATTTTCAACTACATAATTTAAATTTCTTAATGCTATGTTATAAACATAAAACCCTTGTTCAACTTCTGAAAGTGATATCAAGTTTTCGTTACTTTGATGTTCTCTTAATAAAATTTCTATATTATCGTGCTCACCTATAAAAAAACGTACATACTTATATAAACTTTGAGAAATTCTATGTAATATATTTAAAAAAAATCTATCTGGATCAAGATTTTTACCATGTAACTCTATGTATTGTTCTACAAATTCATAGAATTCTTCAAAATATTTTTCATCTATTATTACTATTTTATTTTCTTTTTTCAAAACAATAAGTGGATATATTTCACTCCATGAAAATTTGTTTTGTTTTTCATTAGATTTTATTTCAGGATAATATAATTTATATATTTCCCAATCAGATTTTGAAATTCTTGGAGTAAAAATTTCTTCATTAGTCATGTCATTTATCTTTTTTTCATTCATACCTAGTTTTTCTTCTAATATACTGTAGTCATTTTTAGTAAGATTATAAGCATACGTAATACTTTTATCACCTTCTGAATATATATTTTTTATCATTTTTAACCTTCTTTATTGTCAATTTATTCTATAATTTCGAAAATTGCTTTCTGACTGGCCACTTTACCATCAGTAATAACATAAGCATCAAGTAACATTTTTTTTGAATTTTCTAAATTCTTATCATTGTTATAGTATATTTCAGCAATTTTTTCACCTTTTTTTATTTTTTCTCCTACTTTTTTAAGTATATTTATACCAACATTATGGTCTATTTTATCTTCCTTAGTTTCTCTACCTGCTCCAATTATCATAGCAGCTTTTCCTATTTCTTCAGCTTTTATTTTAGAAATATATCCACTCATTTCAGAATGCACTTCTAGTAAATTATTTGGAGAAAAGAGTAATTTATAATCATATATAAGATCTCCATTTCCACCACTTTCATTTATAAATTCTCTTAATTTTTCAAGAGCAGTTCTATCTTTTATTACTCGGTCTATTCTTTCTTTTCCTTCTGAAATATTTTTAATCTCACCTTTTGCTTTCAAAGCTAAAGATGCTATTGTATATACCACTTCTTTTAAATCTTCTGGACCATTTCCTTTTAATGTTTCTATAGATTCAATTATTTCATTAGCATTTCCTATACTATGACCTAAAGGTTCATCCATATTTGATAAAACTACTTTTACCTTTCTCCCAGCGCCTTTTCCTATTTCAATCATCCTTTTAGAAAGTTCTTTTGCATGCTCTATATCTTTCATAAAAGCACCGTCTCCTACTTTCACATCTAAGATTATAACATCAGATTCAATGGCTAATTTTTTACTCATTATACTACTTGCTATCAATGGAATACTAGGTACTGTACCTGTAACATCTCTCAAAGAATAAAGCTTCTTATCTAATGGTACTATTTTATCACTATATCCCATCAAACCTATTCCTGTTTTATTAGCAATTTTAACTATTTCTTCTCTAGTATTAGAAAATTTAAAACCACTTATTGCTTCAAATTTATCTATTGTTCCACCAGTATGTCCTAACCCTTTTCCTGAAAGTTTAGTAGTTCCCATTCCTAATGCAGCTAATATTGGTGCAAGAACAACTGTTACTTTATCTCCTACTCCTCCAGTACTATGTTTATCTACTAAAAATTTATCTACATCACTAAATTCTATTATATCTCCTGAATCTCTCATAGTAAGAGTAAATGTCAATAACTCTTCATTTGTCATGTCATTAAAATACACTGCCATTAAAAAAGAAGACATTTGATAATCAGGCACTTTCCCATCTAAATATTCATTTAAAAAATATTTTATTTCTTCTTTTGTTAAACTATTTTTATCTCTTTTTTTTTCTATTAAATCCACTATTCTCATAGTTTTCTCCTATTTCTTTTTATGTAATTTATAGCATATTAATTGAGTTTTTACTAATCTAAAATTAAAAAACTTTTCAGTTGACAAAAGGGGCTGACTTAAAAATTAAAATTATTTTAAATAAAATTTATTTTTAAATTTTAAGCCAGCCCCTTTTATTATAGCTTTTATAAAGTTGGTTTTACTACTACTTTACCATTTTTAATTTCTTCTTTAATTTGATTTAATTTTTTAATATTCTCTTCACCAATTTTATCTTTAGTGAATTCAAAGTCTGTTGTTCCTACTCCATTTTCTTTTATTCCAAATTCTTGTATTCTAGCTTCAAATTTTCCGTCAGTAACTTCTTTTACAATATCAAATACTGCTATATCGACATATTTCATCATCGATGTTAATACTAATCCTGGAACTATATCGTCTTGATTAGAATCAACTCCTATAGCGTATATATTTTTCTCTTTAGCAGATTGAAATACTCCTGCTCCACTTGCACCTGCAGCGTGATAAACAACGTCTGCACCTTGTTGAATTAAAGTTTCAGTTTTTGTTTTTGCTGAAGCTGGATCGTTAAATGCATTTGCTCCTCCTATATAAACTGATGCTATTTTTATATTAGGATTAACATATTTTGCTCCTTGTTCATATCCTGCATGGAATTTTTGAATAATTGGAGATTCCATTGCACCTACAAATCCGATTGTTCCTGTTTTACTCATCATAGCAGCTAATGATCCTACTAAGAAAGATCCTTCGTGTTCTTTAAATTTTAAAGATGCTACATTTGGTAAATTAACTTCTTCGTCAATTATAGCAAATTTTTGATTTGGAAAAGATTCTGCTACAGAAATTACCGAATCTTTCATTGTGAACCCTACACCAATAATTATTTCAAATTCTCCAGATTCTGCAAATTGACTCAATATATCTCTTGCTTCAGCTGTCACATCTTTTGGCTCATATTCTTTGAAAGTAATTCCCAATTCTTTTTTAGCTTGCTCTAATCCTCTAAAAGCAGCATCATTAAATGATTTATCTCCTTTACCACCTGTAGAATAAACTATTGCTACACTTTTCTTAACATCTCCACTTCCTGCTTTTTGTTCTCCTGTTGCTGGTTTTGAACCACCACAAGCAACAAATAATACGAATATTGCTAAAATGCTAAAAATTGTTACAAATCTTCTCATTTAATTTTCCTCCTAATATAATTTTTATCTTATACAAATTATACCTTTATTTTTAGTATTTTTCAATAGATTTTATATCTTTTTTTATATAAATTATAAATTATTTATTAACATAAGTTTATTTTGTTGCTTTTATTAAGTTTTCTTTTACTAACTCAAATTCATTCTCTCTTAAAGTTCTCATGTCTAAAATAATGCTGTTTTCTTTTATTCTTGTTATAACAGGAACTTCCACATCCAATAAAAGTCTTCTTTCAATCTCTGTAGAAGATTTTTTTTTATGTGTGAGCTTTACTACAATACTATCTAAAAATGTTTCAGGAAAACTTCCTCCTCCAATTTCGGATTTATCTTCTGCTATTTCCAAATAAAATTCCATTGTTTTTATCATATCTACAAATTTATTAGCTTTTTTCATAAGCACGTCTTTAGAAATAGATATCATATTTAGTGTAGGGATATCTTCAAATACTTTTTTTTCATCGAGATAAAGTCTTAATGTAGCTTCCAATGCCGCTATTGTCATTTTATCTACGCGAAGAGCTCTTGTAAGTTGATTTTTTTTCATTTCTTCTATATATTTTTTCTTTCCAACTATTATCCCTGCTTGCGGACCACCAAGGAGCTTATCTCCACTAAACATTACAATATCCATTCCACTATCAATAACCTCTTTTACTGTTGGTTCGTATGTAAGTCCATAAGGTCTCAAATCTAAAAATTGACCACTTCCTAAGTCACTAATTGCTATAATATTATTTTCATGAGCTAAATTAACTACTTCTTTATTTGATACTTCCTTTGAAAATCCTACTATTTTATAATTACTAGTATGTACTTTAAAAAGAGCAGCTGTTTTTTCATTAATGGCATTAGCATAATCTTTTAAGTGTGTTTTATTTGTTGTACCAATTTCACATAAAATTCCACCACTTAATTTAATAATTTCAGGAATACGGAAAGAACCACCTATTTCAACAAGTTCTCCTCTCGATACAACTATTTCTCTGTCTCTTGCCAATGTATTCAATACTAACATAACTGCTGCTGCATTATTATTAACTACTAGAACATCTTCAGCTCCTGTAAGTTTTTTAATAATACTTTCTAAATGACTACATCTAGTTCCTCTTGCTTTTTGTTCAATATCAAATTCGAGATTTGTGTAATTAAAAAGTGTATTCATTAAATTTTCTTTTACACACTCACTTAACATACTTCGCCCTAAATTAGTATGTAGGATAGTTCCAGTAGCATTTATAACCCTTCTTAGAGAAAAATTGTCTTTTTCTTTTACTTCTTTTTTTATTTTTTCAATTATTTCATCCATTGAAGGTACTTCTTTTAAATTTTCTTTCAAAATTTCATTTTTTATTTTTTCAACTTCATTTTTAACAACATCTTTTACCAATTTTTCTGGATGGTCAACTACTAACTGTTTAACTGAATATTCAAGTAAAATATTATTTATTGATGGTATTTTTGATAGCAATTGTCTCATATTTTCTCCTATTTAGTTCTTATTGTTTTGTTTTTGATATTACAACTTATGTATTATTTCCTAAAACTCTATAATCATCGACTCTTTTGGTAATCCCTAATCTATCCATATATTCTAACAATGCTAATGAATATTTCCTACTAGATCCTATCATATCTCTAAATTCAGATAATAATATTTTTTTGTTATTTTTAAAGTGATTTAAAAGTTTTGATTTAGCATCTTTAAATACTTTTTCATGAATTACAATATCTCCATCTAATCTTACTATTGTACTTCCGATTAATGATTCTAAAACTTCAATAGCCTCTTTAGAGCCTTGTGTAAGTTCTTTTATTCCTATCGGTAAAAATTCACTTTCTAAAAGTGATTTTTCCATACGATTTTTATGTTTAATCTGATTTACGTCATACTTTATTTTAAAATCAAATAAAGATATAAAATTATTATCTATTTCAAGATTTTTATTACTTATCATTAAATCTAATATTGCAATTATTTCTTTTTGATTGTTTTTAAATTTCGATAAAAGCTCAGCTTTAACAATCCCTTTTCTTAATTTATTTTTTATATGATATTCGTTTACTATTTTTAAAATTTTATATTTAAAATCTTCATATTTCTTCATATGTAAGTATCCTGATGAAGTTTCATATACACTTTTTTCTTCAACTAATCTTTTTAAATTTAGTAAAATATTTTCTTTAATTTCGTTAAAATTTTTTAGAATTTCATCTATTTTAATCATATTTCTACAATCAGTCAAAAGATAACTCTCAATTAAATCTTTACTATCTCCTTGCAGTTGAATTTTTAATTTATTTAAAGTCTCCTCATTAAATCTATTATGTTTTTTAGGTACTGCGTCTAAAATAATTCCTCCTCCAATTGTAACCATTGGTGAATATGTTCTTATAATAAATTTATCATAATTTTTTACTGAAATTTCTTCTTCTAATCGAAGTTGAGCAAATTCATTTTTTCCTGCTTTAATTATTTCTGTTCCTAAAGGTACAACTCTTGCCATAACTTCTCTTGTTCCAATGTAAACACGAACTCTATCCCATAATTTAAGGTTGAAGTCTGAGTTGTTTATAATTTTTATTTCCACATCAATCATATATGTTTTTATAAGAGTTCCAGGTGTTGCGAGTATAGTTCCTCTACAAACTTCTTCCACTTTTATATTATTCAAATTTATTGCTGTTCTTTGACCTGTAAAAGCAGTTTTTACATCTGTTTCATGAACTTGTATATTTCTTACTTTTGTTATAATATTATTAGGATAAATTTCTAATTCATCTCCTACTGAAATTTTTCCCTCTAATAATGTACCTGTTATTACTGTCCCAAAACCCTTTACTTGAAAAGCTCTATCAATATTAATACGTGAATTTTCGCTTTCTTTTAACATTAATATATTTTTTGTTTTTTCATCAATTACCTTTAAAAGTTTGTCTATTCCTTTCCTACTTATAGAATCTACTTCAATTATAGGGCTATTTTCAAGTATAGTTTCTTTTATAAATTTTTCTACATCTTCTCTTACAAATTCTATATAATCTTCATCTACTAAATCTATCTTCGTTATTACAATTATGTAGTTTTCTATTCCGAGTAGTGATAATATATCAATATGTTCCTTTGTTTGTGGCATTATTCCTTCTCTTGCATCTACTAAAAGCAATACAAGGTTAATACCGCTTACTCCAGCAAGCATATTTTTTATAAATTTTTCATGACCAGGAACATCAACAACTCCACATCTTTTTCCAATTGGAAGATCAAAATAAGCAAATCCTAAATTTATAGAAATTCCTCTTTCTTTTTCTTCTAATGTTGTATCCGTTTCAATTCCACTAAGAGCTTTAATTAAAGTTGTTTTTCCATGATCAATATGACCTGCTGTGCAGATTACAACATTACTTACAAACTTATTTTCATCATTCATATTTTATCTATCTTCCTCTTCTTCATGTAGTAATTTAGTTTCTCTTTTTATACCGATCTTAATAGAATAAAAAAGTGCTCTATATCTTATTTCTTTTTCTTCTAAAATTTTTACTAAATCACTGAAATTTTCCCAATCTGTTTTCATCATAAAACCACAACCCAATGTAATACTAGGATGTGTTGGTATAAGACCCGCATTAATTTCATTTTCTGAACATATATTATCTGCTTTTATGGCGTCATGAGTTCCATAAAATACTACTAATCCCTCTTTTCTCATTTTTTCTCCTATGGACGTATAATTCTGCTGGATTTACGCATATCCTCAACAATAAAATACATATTAGTTGTATTTCCCACTGCCAAATCTACTGTATAATAATCTTTACATGCTCCACAACATAATATTTCTACACCATTTTTTTCTAATTCTTCTAATTCTTTTAGAACATCGCTTCTAGTTTTATCAACTAATAACGCCCCTTCATTATAAAATAATATTTTTTTAGGAAGTAATTCTTGTTCTGTCAACGCATATAAAAATCCTTTTATGAGTTTTGATCCTAATTCTTCACTTCCATGTCCCATTATTTTTTTGTTAATTACAACTATATAATTTTCATCCTTAACTTGAAGAAGCTCTATATTTGCTTTTTCCTCTTCTTTTTCAATTATTATTTCATATATTTCATTTTCTTCTCTAATATTTACTTTATAATTTTTTTCTTTTGCAAATTCTATAACTTTTTTAGCATTTTCTTCCCCAGAAACTTTTAAATTTACAACTGTATCTTTTTCTAACGCACGTTTTGCTTGTATTACAGGAAGAACACATTTGTCTTTTGAGGTATCTATAATTTTATTAAAAATATCATTTTCATTCGAAATTGTAACTATATATTTATCTTTACTAATTTCTTTTACGTCGATTTTATAATTTAACTGTTCAGCTAATTTTCTTAAATTTTCTGTTGCAATAATATTGTCAACTGTTGTCTCTACCAAACTATATTCTTCTAACAATTTTTTTGTTTTTACTACAGGTATAGGACAGGACATTCCTCTTGCATCTAACTTATAACTTCCCATAATATTTTCCTCCTAAACTTTGTACTTTTGTTTAATTATGTGTAAGCAATTAAATTACAACAACATCTTTTTCCATTTTTTCAATTACCCTACCCACTATGGCACTTTTTATTTCTAATTCATTTAATTTATCCAATAATCCTTCTGCATATTCATTTGGTAAACTTATAAGTAAACCTCCTGATGTTTGAGGATCATATAAAATTTCTTCCATTGGAAAATCTTTTATTTTAAATTCAACTTTATCTTTTAAATAATTTCTATTAAGTTGACCTCCTGCTGTAATTACAAAATTTTCTGCACATTTATAGGCTTCTGGAAGAATAGGTATATTTTTAGAAAAAATTTCAGCAGAATATTCATCATCTAACATCTCTACTAAATGCCCTAAAAATCCAAAACCTGTTATATCAGTACAACTATTTACAGGATATTTATTCATTATTTCAGCAGCGTATTTATTTAGTGTAGTCATTTGATTAACACAAATTGAAAATGCATCTTCAGAGCATTCCCTAAGCATATATGCTGAGTTTATAATACTTACTCCTAAAGACTTGGTAACAATTAATGCATCTCCTAATCTACAATCATTATTTTTTAATATTTTACTTGGGTGAATAATTCCTGTAACCGATAATCCGTATTTAGGCGTTGCGTCGTAAATAGAATGTCCACCTGCAAGAACACCTCCAGCTTCGTGAACTTTTTCTGCTCCTCCTTTTAATATTTTATGGAGTATTTCCATATCCATATTTTCAGGAAAAGCTACTATATTTAATGCAGATATTACTTCTCCACCCATGGCATATACATCACTCAGTGCATTTGTTGCTGCAATTTGACCATATAAATAAGGATCGTCTATCATTGTAGTGAAAAAATCTAAAGTCTGTATAATAGCTTTATCTTCAGATATTTTGTATACCGATGCATCATCAGAAGATTCATACCCTACTATTAAATTTTCATTTTTATTTTTTGGTAAATCTTTTAATAAATCTGAAAGAGCCCCCGGCCCTATTTTTGAATTTCAACCACCACAAACTATCATACTCAATTTTTTATTAGACATTTTACCCTCCTTTATATTTATTTCATTATTTGAAATTTATAAAAAAATCACCTAAACAATATTTTTAATATTTGGTATAAGTGATATATATTAATATTTATTTCTATTTTTATATAATTACATTCATAATTTTTATAAATATTAAAAATATTGGCGGGAATGTGTGGGAATCGAACCCACCTAAGAGGCTACTAACCCCTCACGCTAGTTTTGAAGACCAGAGAGAACACCAGAACTCATCCACTCCCATATTGCCTCAATTATACACCATAAACTAATTAAAAGCAATATAAAAACCATATTCTTAAATTTTAAAAACATAAAAATATATATCATTGAATTTCATTTTTAATTTAATTTAATAATTTAATATTTACTCCGATTTAAACGGTATGTGGTTATCAGAAGTAAGTCTTTCAGCTAAATAAGCAGCTACATTTCCTGTAATTGCAATACAATGTTTTTTTCTTTCAGGACTTTTAAATTCGTCTCCTTTCCATTGTCTAGTCATTACACGACAACAACATGAACCATATTCTTTTATTATATGATCGTGTAGACCCTTTGCCTCTTCAAACATTTTTTGTTGCATCTCTTCCCCTTGAGTTCGACCATAAACAATTCCAAGAGCCATTTGACCTCCTGAAACTGCTCCACATAAACACCCTGCTGTTCCCATTCCAACTGGAAACCCACTTGCCATTTTAACTACATCAGGATGATAAGGTTGACCTAAATAATTATTAATAACAGTAAGTACTGCTTCGCTACAAAAAAGTGTTCCACTAGAAAAAAGCTCTTCCGAATCTTGTTTTATTCTTTCAATTAATTCTTCTTTCGTATATTTCCTTGTATCAATTTTTTCATTCATCTTACTACCTCCAATTTTATTTTTTTAATATAAATTTTAAATATCTAACTAATACATACAATACAATAACTAATGCTATTATTTCTTCAATTTTTACTACTATTAAAAGGATACTAGTATTTCCACCTTGTTTACCAATAAATGCTGTGAAAAGTTTCAATGCTGTAGCACTTATAACTAATGGAAATGTAAAAGCAGAAATAGTTGGGTAAAATTTTAATTTTAAAAGTTTTGTCATCATAATCATGGAATATAAATAAAATCCCATTGAAATAATTACTAATAAATATATTATAAAAATATTTTTTTCTGTGAAACTACTCATGTAACCTGCAAGTAATAGTGAAATTGGAGCAGAAAATACAATAAGCATAGGAGTCAGTGGCTCTGGTATATTTTTTAATTTAAAAACTCTGTAACATATTATAGGGAGTAATGAAAAATATCCTATAAAACCAAACCAAAAAGCTACCTGACCTATGTTTAACATTTTATAAGCAGGAGCTGTTACACTAACCGTTACTATTCCTACATATAATATTGACCATGTTGTAAATACATCACTTATTTTAAATCTAAATAAAAATTTTAAAGTTTTCTACATCTATTGATATTTTCATTATATTACCTCCAAGTTAATTTTAATATTTTTATTTTATAATTTTTATTTTATAATACTTATTTTATCCATTTTTTAGCTAACGAAGATAAAATATCAGTAATGTAAACTAAAATTAAATAAAATATTAAATATAAAAGAATATCCGAATATTTAAAATAACTCATGGCTAGTTTAAACTGAAATCCTAATCCACTTGCCCCTACAAATCCCACTATTAATGTAGATCTTATTATATTTTCTAATCTATATAAAATATAATTTATATACTTAGGTAAAATATCTGGAAAAATTCCATAAAACATTAACTGTAATTTACTTCCTCCATTAAGTGCCAAATTTTGAATAGGCTTTTCGTCCATATTTTCTATAACTTCTCCACAAAGTTTTCCTAGTACTCCCATGTTGTGAATTGCCAAAGCTAAAGCTCCTGGGAGAATGCCTGGTTTCAATATAAAAACTAGTATCATTGCCCACATAAGTTCAGGTATAGCTCTAGTTATTAAAAATATAATCTTACTAATATAATAAAAAAAATTATTATACCATTTTTTATTAAGAGTTAATTTTCCATTTGAAATATTTCTGGCTGAAGGTATCACTAATATTAGCATTACTACTGTTGCTATACCTGTTGCAAGTATGCTCATTTCAAAAGTTTGAATGCTTAAAATTAAACCTTGTTTCCACATTTCCTTATCTAAAAAGGCTGGTATTTCTTCATTTAATCCAAATAATCTTTTTAAAAATCTAATCAAATATTCTATATTTCTCTCATCAAAAAGTTTTGATAAACTTTCTGGTTCACTAAAGAAAATATAAAACCAAGATATTATTACCAATAAACAGAAAGTAAAGAAAGAATATTTTATAAAATTTTTTTTTATATTATATATCATCTATTTTATTCTCCTCCTTATTTCATAACCCCATTTATCAATAACTATAATCATACCTATTAAAAAAAACATAAAAGTCCACACTTGATTATATTTTAAATCTTGTAAAGATATTTGAATTTGAAAACCTATTCCGCCAAGACCAATAAAAGAAAGTACTGATGAAGATCTAATGGCACATTCTAATCTATACATTATATAACTAAACATATTTGGAAATGTTGCAGGAAGATAACCATATATCATTTTTTGAAGTTTACCTGCTCCTGATAATTCTAATGCTATTATAGGAGATTTTGGAGTTTCCTCTAAAAGGTCTGTAAAAATTTTCCCAAAATAACCAGCATAAGGAATTGCCAAAGCAAAAATTGCACCTATTGGTGTAAGACCTATTGCTGCCACAAAAATCCATGCCCATATTAATTCATGAATAGCACGTAAAAATCCTATTATTCCTCTAATAGTCCAAATCATAATTTTGTTTTTTAATATTATTCCAGAGGCTAAAATTGCCAATGGAAATGAGATTAATATAGCTACTGATATACTTATTAACGCATAAGAAAATGTCTGCCAACAAGATTTTATAGCAATTATTATAATTTCAGGGGACAAATCAGGTTTTAACAATGAAAGTAACATGTTTTTTAGTGTATTATATCCACCTGTGTGAAGTATTCCTCCTTTAAAATTTATCCTTAGAAAAGTTATTAAAAAGAAAAAACTTAATATTAATGTTAATACTATTTTCCTATTATTGTGGAAAGACTTCTTTAAACTAACCATAATATTCGCCCTCATATAATTTTTTTATCATACTTTCATTAATATTTTCAGTTTTAACATCAAAAATTATCTCACCGTGCTTTAATCCTATTATTCTATCAAAAAATTCTTTTGAGTATTCAACTGAATGCATACTTGCTATAAGTGCTTTTCCTTCTTTCCTAGCTAAATCTGTTATGAGGGAAAGTACATTTTTAGTATTAACAGGATCTAAAGAAGAAACAGGTTCATCTGCTAAAATCAAATCAGGATTTTGTACCAGTAAACGTGCGATAGCAACTCTTTGCTTCTGACCTCCTGATAACTCTGAAGTGATTTCATACATCTTTTCTTCTAATCCAATTTTCCTTAATGCTGATTTTGCATAAATCAAATCTTGAGTCTTAAATAATGAAATAAATGACTTAAAAAATCCCCATTCATTAAATCTTCCTACAAGAACATTGTTTACTACCTTAATATTTTCTACTAAATCAAATTGTTGTCTTAACATTCCTACTTTTTTTGCAAATATCTTATTATTATATTGAGAAATCTCTTTTCCATCTAATAAAATATTTCCTTTTTCTATTTCCAATGTCCTAGTTATAAGATTCATCAATGTGGATTTTCCTGATCCACTTGAACCAATAAGAGCTATCACTTCACCTTTTTTAACATTCATATTTATTTTTTTTAATACCGAATTTTTATTAAAACTTTTCGTTAATTCTTTTATTTTTAATAAGTTATTATTCATCTAATTATTGCATCCTTTACTTAATAATTTTTAAAAATCTTGCAACTTTTTCTATATCTTTATAATTATCATTTTTTGTAGGAATGAAACTATCTGTGGAAAGTAAAGATAATATTTCAGAATCTCCTGATTTAATACCTAAAAGTGTCTGTTTCATTTTTTCTTTTGTACCTTCTCCAAATTTTTTATCTACATCATTTATCGTCCAATTATAATCATAATAATTTGGTGTTTCAAAAAATACTTCAACTTTATCCAAATTAACTTTATTTTCTTTAACTGCTTTTTCCCAATATTGCTTGTTTACAGCTCCTGCTTCTACAGTTACTGCTTCTACTAAACCATAAGTTTTATCATGAGAACCACTATACACAGGCATACCGTTAAAATCTTTATCTGCATTTATTCCTTCAGCATCTAAGAAAAATCTTGGCATTAAATGACCAGACGTTGAACTTTCACTTCCAAAAGCAAAGCTCTTACCTTTAAGGTCTTTTAAAGAATTTATAGGTAATCCTTTCTGTTTAATAAACACAGATTGAAATTTTTCGTCGCTCGGTCTTTGAGCTATAGCCTCTGCTTCTGGAACTAAAGAACGTGCTTGGACACCAGTTAATCCCCCAAACCACACCATATCTATTTCTCCACGCTCAAAAGCTGTAACAACAGCAGCATAGTCTACTACTGGAACATATTCTACTTTCATACCTGTTTTTTCACCTAAATATTTTGCAAAGTTTCCAAATCCTCTAGTTAATTCTGATTGGTCAAAATCTGGAATTGCACTTATTTTAAAAACCTTTTCAGAATTTGTTACTTTTTTATCTTCTTTTATATTATCATTCTTATTACCACATGATATTATTAAAAACATCATTATTAATCCTGTTACTAATAATAATTTTCTACTTACTTTTTTCATTTAATTCACCTTCCTGATTTTTTTAAATTTTTTCGTAATTAAAAATTTCAACATAATAAAATAACACACAATGTTATTCATTCTGTTGAAAAATATAATTTATTTTCACTTCTACACACTAATTCAATATTACAAGTATTCATTTATATTCCTTTCTCAAAATTAATTTTAAAAATTTTTGTTCATTTAAAAATTGAATTTTAAAAAGAAATAGTATGAAACTATAACTTAAAATAACTATTAAATAAATTTATTAAGTAACTATGTATGAAAAAGTCTCCACCTCTTTAATAATATTTTTACTCAAATAAAAATAAAACCAAAAATTAGCAGAAAGAGACGACGACTTAATATATTATCATTACAATTTTGACATAAAGTACAGCCTGCACTTTTTAAACTTTTAACTCAATTATATTGATCTAAAGTAAAAGTGTCGTACTCAAATAAATATCTCTTAATATCTGCTATTTTAAAATTGTAGTAATTCATACTCTTTCTCCCCCTTTGTTTTATATTTTATACTAATTATAGTATATCTCATGATATATAATTATGCAATAGCTAATAAATTTCATTTATAATTTATTTTAGCTATTGCATTTATGAATTATTTAAGTTTTGATAAACTTACCGTTAAAGTTGGTGTAAATGGAGGTAACTTACTATTCATTTGTATATCACCTCTCTTATTTAATGTATTTATTTTTATTAAGAAAGTGAGCAGAAATATAAACTTCTGCTCATTCTTTATTGTTATATTATTGAATTACTATTAGAAAAGATATCCACTACTTCTGACATTGTAGTAATTCCACCTACTTCTAAGTCATCTGTTAAATCATAATAATTAACACAAATCCAAATAATCTATTTTAATTTTATTTTTTACTTTTCGTAAGGTTGACCAGATGCTTTAGGTGCTCTAGCTCTTCCCACAAATCCTATTAATGCTAATAACGTTAAAATATAAGGAATCATTGATAAAAATTGCTGAGGTATAGGTAAATTAGAAGTTTTTGCAACATCTGCAAACGCCTCTCCAAATGCAAATAATAAACTTGCACATAGTGCTCCTAATGGATTCCACTTACCAAATATCATAGCTGCCATAGCCATGTATCCTCTTCCTGCTGACATATTATTGGAAAATGAAGGCAACATTACTCCTGTTAAGTATGCTCCTCCTAATCCAGCAAACATACCTGATAATATAACACTTATATATCTTATTTTGTAAACACTAATCCCTACTGTATCGGCTGCAAGAGGATGTTCTCCCACGGCTCTTATTCTAAGACCTAAAATAGTTTTATATAAGAAAAAATATGTTAATATTGCAAGGGTATATATAATAATTAAAATTAATTCTTTATTTGCCAAGTTTTTACCTGCTGGAGTACTCCCTGCTGCTTTAAATATCGTTTTTATTAAAAAAGATGTTGTAGCTACTGCAAAAAGATTTATTGCAACTCCACTTATTATTTGATTTCCTTTTAAATGAATACTTATAACTGCATGTATTCCTGAAACTAATCCTCCTACTATAATTCCTGCTAAAATTCCAAGATAAGGATTCCCTGTTAATATATTTACTGTTGCTGTTGCAAATGCTGCACTTAACATAGTTCCTTCTAATCCTATATTAACAACTCCACTTTTTTCTGATAAGCATGCTCCTACTGATGTTATTAATATCGGTGGTGCAATTACCAATGTTTGCCTTAATAAAAATAGTAAATTCATTATTTACTCTCCTTTCTCTTTGAAATAAAGAACTTAAATAAATTTTCTGAAGCTACAAATATTATAATTAATGCTTGAATAATCAATACTATTTCTCTGTCTACTTGATATTTTTGCTGTAACATCTGACCACCAACATCAAGTGCTGCATAGAAAATTGCTGCAATTAATATCCCAAATGGATTATTTTTACCAAGTAGAGCAACTGCAAGCCCTGTAAATCCATAATCACTCATAATCATATCAGTATACGCATATTGTGCTGTTCCACCTAAAACTCTTTCAGCTCCTCCTAATCCTGCACACGCTCCTGCTATTCCCATTGCTAAGAACATCATTTTTTTAGTATTAATTCCTGCATTTTCTGCTACACTCTCTTTATACCCGACTGCTTTCATTTCGTATCCTAATTTTGAATATTTAAAGAAAAGATATATTCCTATTACAAGAAGTATTGCTATAATGAATCCTACATTTAAGTTTTGCTTTGTAACTTTCGAGAATATTGTAATAAATCTTGCTCCTTCAAAAACTTTTTCTGATTGAGTATTTTGTGAAGCTGGATCTTTTAACGGACCATTTAATAAAAAATTTTGCCAGTTTACCATAATATAATTTAACATTATTGTCGCAATTACTTCATTAACACCAAATTTTGATTTTAAAAATCCTGCTATACCTGCCCATAAAAATCCACCAACTATTGCAACTATTATAACTATAAAAATATTACCTAAAAAATAATTCCTAAATGTAACAGCCCAAAATGTCGCTGCAAGTCCTCCAGCTATCATTTGTCCTTGAGCTCCTATATTAAATAATCCTGCTTTAAAGGCAACCATGGCAGCTAATGCAGAAAATATTAGAGGCGTGGAAAGAAATAATGTCTTTGCTAATCCTCCTAAAAAAGGCGATCTTGGAGAAGTCTGATAAAATGCCGCTTTCCCCATATCAATATAAGCCAATACTGGATTTACTCCTTTAGATACCATTATTATTCCTCCAATAAATAACGCTATTAAAACAGCAATTATTGAAGGAAGAAATTCTTTTAACTTTTTTTTAGTCATTTAATTTTCCTCCTGCCATCAATATTCCTATTTTTTCTGTTGTTGTATCTTTTGTATCTAATATACCTACTATTTTACCAGAATACATTACCGCTATTCTGTCACTTAATGCCATTATTTCAGATAGTTCAGCAGAAACTAACATTATTGCTTTATTTTTAGTTTTTTCATGTAAAATAGTATTATGTATCATCTCAATAGCTCCTATATCCACTCCTCTTGTTGGCTGTGCTGCTATTATGAATTTATTTTCTCTTTCTAACTCTCTAGCGACAACGACTTTTTGCTGGTTACCACCAGACAATCCTCCAAATTTAATTTTACCATCTGTAGGTCTTATATCATATTTTTGAATGTATTCATTAGTCTTTTTTTCTATTAATGAATAATCCATTGCAACTCCTTTTGAGTAATAATCTTGAAGTCCTAATACCATATTTTCTTCTACACTAAATTCATCTATTGTAGCTCTTTTATGCCTATCTTCTGGAATGTGTGATAATCCTCTATTTTTAATTAGTTTTGGACTTTTATTTTCCAAATTTTCACCTGCAATAGTATAAGTACCACTTTCAATTTTTTGTAATCCTGAAAGAGCTTCTATCAATTCCGTTTGACCGTTTCCTTCTACTCCTGCAATTCCTAGAACCTCACCCTCTCTTATTTCAAATGAAATACCTTTTAATTTTTCAATATCTTTATCTGCTTTTACTACTAAATTATCTACTTTTACTACAGTATTTCCTATTTTTACATCAGGTTTTTTTACCTCAAATAAAACAACTCTTCCTACCATTAAATTTGCAATTTTTTCCTTAGTTGCTTCTGATGTTTTCAAGTTTCCAACATCTTTACCCCTTCTAATTACAGTTATATTATCTGATAATTCAAGAACTTCATGTAATTTATGAGTTATAAAAATAATTGTTTTTCCTTCTTTTATAAGGTTTCTCATTATTGAATATAATTCTATTACTTCTTGAGGTGTAAGCACAGCACTTGGTTCATCAAATATTAATAATTCAGCACCTTTAAATAATATTTTCAATATTTCTATTCTTTGATGAACTCCTACTGATAAATCGGAAACTTTAGAATCAGGGTCTATATTTAATCCGTATTGTTCAGAAACTTCTCTAACTTTTTTTCTTGCTGCTTTTAAGTCAAAGAAAACTCCTCCTGTAGAAGGTTCAAATCCTAAAACCATATTTTCTGCTACAGTTAGTGTATCTATAAGCATAAAATGTTGATAAACCATTCCTATTCCCAAATTTGCTGCTACAGTTGGGCTTGATATATCAGTTTTTTTCCCTTTATAGTATATTTCTCCTGATGTAGGAGCATAAAGCCCATTTAATATTTTCATCAATGTTGATTTTCCTGCTCCATTTTCTCCAACGATAGCATGAATTTCACCCTTTTTTATTTTTAATGTAATATCATCATTGGCAATGATTTTACCACCTAAAAATTCTTTTCTTATATTTTTCATTTCTAAAATATAATCACTCATATTTCCTCCTATTGAATTTTATACATATAGATATTTTTTAATTATATATAGTGTATCTAATTTAATTAATAAAAAAAATCTGAAACATAATAATTAGAACTTTCTTTTAATAGATTTTGTACATCTATTCTTTCTTTTACAACATCTATTTTGTAATTTTCAAAATAATATAGTGGATTTTCACCATTTATAAATAATATAGTATTATTTTCATTATAGGTATAGCCACGATAATCAGAGTTTTCTATTAATAGTAAATTTCTTTTTAATTTCAATCTATTTTTAGCCAATTCTTCTAAAGTTTCCCTAGGAAAATCAGTTAAATAAACATTTAATTTTATTTCAGGAAAAATAGCCTGTTCTTCTATATTTTGTGAAATAACAATATCTTTATCAAATTTATATATTGTATCGTCTTCATACTTATTAATTTCCATATTTGAATAACTATTTTTTATGAAGTATTCAAATTTTGATTCTTCAAAATTTTTAATTACTTTTTTTCTTTTTTCTTTTAATTCAGAAATTAAAAATTCTTTATCTAACTCTGAATAAACATTATTTATATCATATTCTTTTTTATTTAATAGTTCATAAAGCAAATAAATCTGTCTATTTAAATATTCTTGATCTGTTCCTAAATATTGTTTTAAATTTAATTTAGATGTTAATGATAATAACTCATGAATTTGATTTCCTTCAAGGGAAGAAGCAGGTAACTCTAATATTTTTTCTTCTTCAGAAAGTTCATCTGTTTTTAGTTTTTTCATATCTTCATAAAATTCTTTTTCTATTAAAACAGAATATTTCTTATTTTTATCTACCTTTTCTAAAACTTCATTAAAATTATTGTAAAAATTATTTTTACCAATAATTCCAGTAGGATAATTTAATTCAAACATTTTAATTCTATATCTTCCTGGTATTACTTTTCTCATTTTTGATTCACCATTTATGACAACTTTTATTTCTTTAAATCTTGGTTCTTCTTCATTTTTTAATTTTATTTCAGATTTTATTTTATTAAACATACTAAAACTTATCGTATTTAATACTAATAAAAATAATAATAGTTTTTTCAAAGTTTCCTCCTATGAATAATTTATAAATTTTCTTTTATTGCTATTGCAATCTTTTCAGGAACAACTTCCATCAATTCTTCTAAAGTAGAATTTTTTATATTTTTGATTAATCCAAACTTATTTATCAATTCTTTTTTTCTTTTAGGTCCAATTCCAATGATATCATCTAGTGAACTCTTAACATTTCTTTTACTTCTAAGTTTTCTATGATGTGTTATTCCAAATCTATGAGCTTCATCTCTCAATCTTTGGAGTATCTTTAATGTTTCATCTACTCTTTCAAACATATACGGAATACTTTCATAAGCTTTGAAAATTTCTTCTTCTCTTTTAGCAATACTTATTATATCTGTATATTCTATCTTACCTAATTTTTTAAGTGTATCTACCGCAACTCCAAGTTGACCTTTACCACCGTCAATTAAAATCAATTCTGGCATTTCCTCAGGTAATAATTTAGAATATCTTCTTGTCAATGCCTCTCTCATCATAAAAAAATCATCTGGGGTATCTTTTGATTTTATTTTAAAATGTCTATATTCTCTTGGTTCTATTTTACCATCTATGGATACTGTCATTGCTGCAACTGCATCCACTCCTTGTATGTTTGAAATATCAAAGCATTCTATTCTATAAGGTTTTTTCTTTAATTTTAAAATTTTCTTTAAATTATTTAATCCTTCTTGAATATTTTTTTTCTGTCTATAGTACTTTTCAACTTCTTCTTTTAAATTTAAAAATCCCATTTCCAACAATTGATATCTTCTACTATTTATTTTAGGAAAATACATCTTTATTTCTCTATTTTTTTCAATTTTTGCCCATTCTTTTATAATATTTTCATTTTCTTCAAAAGAAGGACTACATATGATATTTTTAGGTATACTTCTTTTTTCATAATAAGAAGTAATAAGTCTTTCAAAGATATTATCTTCTTGGCTTCTTTCTAAAGAAATCTGTATATGATTTTTATTTATAACTTTACCTTCCCTTATGTTAAGTACACATAAAAAAACTTGATCGTTTCTTTCTTCAAATACAAAAATATCTTCGTCTATTTCTCTACTATATTCTATTATCTGAGTTTGAAGCATTCTTTTTAAAGAATTTATTTTTTCTCTTTCATTAATTGCTCTTTCAAATTCCATATTTAAACTTAAGTTTTTCATTTTTTCTTCTAAAACATTAAATATTTCTAATTCTTGTCCTTTTAAAAAATTTTTAAAATTTTCTATATCTTCATTGTACTCCTTATTTATATTTTTATAAAAACAAGGAGCGCTACATGTATTCATGTGGTATTTCAGACAAGGTTTAGTTATTTTTTCCATATTTCTATTACAGTCTCTAACTGGAAAAATTTTCAATAAAGACTTTACGGCAAAAAATATTCCCATAGGATAAGGTCCGAAATACTCAGCTTTTTCGTTTAGCCTTTTAGTACTTCTCACTATTTCTATTTTAGGAAACTTTTCCTTTGTAAATTTTATATAAGGATAAGTTTTCTCATCTTTCAATAATATATTATATTTAGGTTTGTTTTTTTTTATCAAATTATTTTCTAAAATAAGAGCTTCCACTTCAGTTTTACATATAAAAAATTCAATTTCTTTTATATTTTTTACAAGTTCTGAAGTTTTGATATTGTGAGAATTTATATTCTTAAAATAAGATGAAACTCTATTTTTAAGATTTTTAGCTTTTCCCACATATATTATTCTTCCTTTTTCATTTTTCATTAAATAGACACCAGGATTTATTGGAATATTTCCATATTCTACAGGTGAGCTTATTTTTTCCATAATATTTTCCTTATTTTATATTTATTGTAATTTTAGTTAAGCATTTCATAATATTTTTCCTCTACGTATTTCCATAAATTCATAGATACAATACTTTCAAATCCTTTAAATGTAGAGACTATTTCATTAAATTTATCAAAAGATATTTCCTCTAATAAATATATCTTTTTTAATCCATTTATTATTATTAAATCTTTATACGATATTACATGTTTTCTTCCAAGTCCAAATAATAATACCATTTCGACAGTCCATGTACCAATACCTTTTATTTCCATCAAAATTTCATAAATTTTTTCATTATCATATTCTACTAATGATTCAAAATCTATATTACTATTAATTACATTTCTAATATATTTCAAACGAAAACCACTTATACCTAATTTTTTAAAATCTTTATCGTCTATTTTACTCAATTTTTCTTTTGTGACCACATAGTTACACATTTTGTAAAGTAAAATTTCTTGTTTTTTAGCGGTTTTATATGCTATTTGTTGATATATTATTTGAGATATTAAACATGAAAATATACTATTATACTTCATATAATATTTCATTGGTGGCATTACATCAAATATTTTTTTAATATCTTTATGGTTTATTAACATTTTATATTCTTCTTTTGAAAATAGTATCTTTGTTGTACATTTGTTATAAAATAAATACTCTGCTTCATGTAATAATAAATTTTCTTTCATTTTACTTCCGTAATAATAATTCCCTACACTTCCATCACTTTTAGTAATTCTATGACATGGAATTATTATTGGTATTTTATTTTGTGCCATTATTGTTCCAACAGCTCTATTTGCCTTTGAATTATTAATTTCTGCCAGTTCTTTATATGACATAACATCCCCTGTTTTTGTATCATAAAGACTTTTTAAAACTCGGGACTTAAAACTATTATCAAAAAATAAAGGGATATCAAATTTTTCCAATTCTCCTTCAAAATATTTTTCTAATTGTTTTTTAGTTGTATTTATTATTTCATTTGATTTTTCGTAATTTATATCTATTTCATTTAGTTCTTTTTTTGTTAATATTTTTAAACTTAGTAAATATTCGTCACTAGCGATTAATTCTATAATTCCGTAACTACTATTTAAATAACCAACATACTCAATATTATTATTCATATATACTCCCTTCAAAACCAATCACATAAATTATATTTCTTTTTCGTCACCTATTTCTCTATGAAATTTAGTAATTTTATAATTAAATATTTTACTTAATTCCGCGTGAAGATAATTTACAAAAGTTACTGAACGATGTTGTCCCCCAGAACATCCTATTCCTATTCTTAAATGTGCTTTTCCATCTTTTTCGTATTTTGGGATTAAGTAAATAAGCATATTTAATAGCATTTCAAAAAATTCTTTACTTTCATCTAATCCCATTACATAATCTGAAACATCCTTATGATTTCCAGTTTTTTTTCTGAGCTCGGGAATATAATAAGGATTAGGTAAAAATCTCAAATCAAACATTAAATGCATATCTAACGGAATGCCATATTTAAAACCAAATGAAGTTAAATTAATACTTAACTTCTTAGTTTTTCCTATAAATTCTTTGTCTAATATTTTTTCGAATTCTTTAACAGAAGTTGTAGATGTATCAATTATTAAATCAGCCTTTAACATGAAATCCTTTATTAATTTTCTTTCTTCTTTTATATTTTCAAGTAATGTATCGTGAAGATTTAAAGGATGTTTTCTCCTAGATAGTTCATATCTACTAAGCAAAACATTCGTTCTAGCATCTAAATAAATTATTGTATAATCTATATTTAAATCATTTAAAAGGCTCAGCTGTTTATTGAACTGTTCAATAAACTCTTGATTTCTTATATCAATTGCTAATGCAATTTTATCTCTTTTTTCACTACTTATAAAAATTTCATTTAAATATTGAAATAAATTTATTGGAAAATTATCTACACAAAAATAACCTCTATCTTCAAAAAAATCCATTGCTTGTGATTTTCCTGCCCCACTCATTCCAGTTATAATTACAAGTTCTTTTTTAAAATCTTTTTTTTCCATATTAACTTCCTCTTCTCCCAATGCATACTCTAGTAGTTTTATTATACCATAAAAAATATATTTCTAATACAAAATTTATGAAATATTTTTAATATAATTTTATTATCATAATTTAAATTAATCTTTTTACAATGTTTTTTATAAGTTAAAAAAAAGAGTTCAATGATACTATTAGCTATATATAAAATAATAAATTGAGGTGAAATATGAAAAAAATGTTTAAATTTATTTTAATTTTATTGGTTGTTGGTTTAGGATATTATTTTTTTACAAAAAATCAAATTGAAATTCCTAATTCTATGGTAAATGTTGCTGTAAAAAGTAAATTTCCAATAGAAAAATCCTATCCTGCTGGTAAAATTAAGTTGTATAATCCTAAAACTAAGTTTGAAAATAATAAATTAATTATTAATGCAGAATATTTAAATGATGCATTAAATGATAAAATTTCTGGGACAATGACTTTTGAAACTGATTTAGAGTATGATTTTATGAATTCAAAATTATACCTCAATAATTTAAAATTAGTAGATCTAACAAAAGAGGGGGAAAAAATAGATATATCTAAAAAACCTATTATAAGGACTGGATTAAATATTGCTTTAAACCAACTTGAAAAAAAAGAAATACTAGATTTAAAACAGATTGAAAAATTTCAACTTATTAAAGATATTAATATAGAAAATAATAAGGTTGTTGTTATAAAATAAAAAAAGACTTTTATGAAAATTCTTAATAGATTTCATAAAAGTCTTTTTTATATCTAATTTATTTTTTATTATTTTTCATTTACTTCCCAACTTATAACTTCACCTGTAAGAGCATCGAGTTTAAAGTTATACTCTGTATTTTGATAAACCATTCTTCCTTCATATATTATTTTACCGTCATCATCATCGAGTTTTAACCTAATTATATTTTCTTTTTTAGAACCTGTTATTCTTTTTATAATTATTTCTTTTACTTCATCCTCGCTTATGTATTTTAATGGATTAAATATTTTATTTTCATCTTCATTCATTTTTACGTCTAACATTTCTGGTTTTTCAATATTTACAGTATTACTCACTATTTCTCTAACCTTTTGACTATAACTTAAAATTTTACCAGTATCTGCGTCTATATTATATTCATATTTTCTTTTTTCAGTGAAAAATTCCATTTCATAAAAAAATTTCTTATTTTCTTTATCCAATTTTATTTTGGTAATTCTTGCATCTTTTGGCTCTACTTTTGAATGTTTAAAAGCTAATTCTTTTAATTTTTCAATAGATATTTTTACATCTGAAAGTTTTATAGATTTTCTCGCTTTAGTCTCTGCATTTGAAACCGAAAAAAAAATTGTAACTCCTGATAAAATAATAGATAATCTTATCAATGAATTTATAAAAAATTTATTTTTCATAACTTTATTATATAATTTGATAAAACAAAAAATATAATTCCTTTCTTTAAAATTAAACGTAATTCCATAAGTATAATATCATATATATATTAGAAAGTCATTATTTATTTATTTTAATTTTATCATTGATATTTAAAATTATCTATCTGGATTCCAAGTTTGATTTACAATATTGAACAATGTCTCAATACTTTCTTTAGGACCCGCTACTTCAATCATATAAATTTTCCCATTATGTTCAGTATAATTTTTAACTGCCGTTTCGTTAGGATAATTTGTCTCTAATTGAATTGATTTTTTTCCATTTAATGTAGACTCTTTTAGCTTTTTTACATATTTAGCATCCTCTTCATTTCTCGTTAATTTTTCATAAGCTGAAAGAGCCATAGAATTAATGTCATATATATCCGTTGTATTCTGCATTAAAGTTATATATTCTTCTTTTTTTTTGCTATTTTCAAATATTATTACTTCTACTTCCCCCTCTTGTCTATGAACAATTTCCCAATCTTTTGTCAACGTTACATATCCTGTTTTTTCACTTCCTTTTCTTAAGACTTCAACTTTTTCAGATACTTCTATTTTAACATTTTTATTGTTAACCGTTTTATCTGAACTTTTGCTTTCTTTATTTGTTTTACCACATGAAAATGTAGCTACAAATAGTAATAAAAATAATAATTTTTTTTTCATAAAACCTCCCAAATTTAAAATTTATATTTTTATTATTGTATCATTTTAAACATTAAATTATCATTAGAGTGTTTATATTTTATTGATTTATTATATTATTCACTATTTTAATTTTATTTCTAATTAATTTTACAAGGGATTTCAAAAGTAAATAGTGTCCCTTTTTCCAATTGACTCACAACAGATATAGTTCCATTATGTGCTTCAACTATCCATTTTACCATAGCCAAACCAAGTCCACTGCTATCTGTTGTTCTCGAAGAATCAACCTGAAAAAATCTAATCCATATTTTATTTATATTTTCTTTTGAAATTCCAATTCCATTATCATATATTTTACCTATTAATTTGTTTCCTGTTTTTATTAATTCAATTTTTACATATCCATTTTCTTTATTATACGAAATAGCATTAGATATCAAGTTTATGAAAAGTCTCATAAGCATTAGCTCATCTCCTTCTACGTGAATATCCTTTTCTATTTCAGTTATTATTTTTATATTTTTTTTATCTGCTTCCATCTTTTGATTTTCAATCACAACTTCAGCTAATTCACTTATATTTACAAATTCAATATTTAATTTTTGATGTCCTCTGTCTATTCTTGATAATGTCAAAAGTTGAGAAATTAGTTGAGACATTTTTTTTGATTCTTGTAATATTACTTTAAAACTTTTTTCTACTTTTTCTTTTGAATTTATATGATCGAGTCCATGTTCACTTTGAGAAACAATAATAGATATAGGAGTTCTTAGTTCATGAGATACATCTGAAGTAAACTGAACCTCACTCTCAAAAGATGTTTGAAGTCTATCAAACATAGTATCAAAAGTTTCAGCTAATGTATGAATTTCATCATTTCCTTTTCCTATATTTATCCTTTGTGATAAATTATTTCCCTCATTTATCTTTTCAGCAGCCATTCTTATTTTTTCTATAGGTTTAAAAGCATTTCTTGTTACTAAATATCCTATAATTGCTATAAAAAATATAATAAATGGAAAAGTCGCAAAAGAAATAAAAACAATTAGATTTATTGCTTTTTCAGCTTCTGATGCTGGACTAATTCCCCTAATCCAAATATCTCCATATTCATTATAATTTTTCTTTGCATCGTAAATATACCATTTTTTATTTCCTCTTTTTACTATTTTTACTTTTTTGTTTTCAGAAAAATAATCATCAAATTTAAAATTAAGAGGAAAATCTCCATAAATAAATTTTTTATCTTCATCAAATATTGATATATGAACATTGTTAATATAAACATTTAAATCTCTATCTATCTCTAGCTCGTTATCATAAAAAACAATTTTATCAAAACTTTTATTCACAGTATTTTTTAAATTATTATGTTCAGAATTTATAATTAAATTTTCACTTATATAAAAAATAATACTTAAAAAAAATACTACTAAAATAATCATTAAGCTCACATACCAAAATGTTATTCTTGTTTTAACAGATATATTATTCATCATCTTCTTCTCTCAACACATACCCTACTCCTCTTATTGTATGTAGTAATTTAGGAGTATAGTTATCATCAATTTTTTTTCTCAAATATCTAACATAAACATCTATTACGTTTGTCCCACCTTCATAATCGTAATTCCATATATGTTCTTCTATTTTATCTCTTGTTAGCACTTTCCCTTTATTTCTTACCATATATTCTAACAATGCAAATTCACGTGCAGATAACTTTATTGAGTCTCCATTTCTTTTAACTTTTCTTGAATTACAGTCCAATGTCAAATCGCTTAATGTGAATATATTATTTACATTTTCTGATGAACCCCTTAACATAACTCTAATTCTTGCTAAAAGTTCATCAAATGCAAAAGGTTTTACAAGATAATCATTTGCACCGTAGTCAAGTCCTTTTACTCTGTCTTCAATACTACTTTTTGCAGTTAATAAAATAACAGGTGTTTTGTTATTATTACTTCTTATTTTTTTCAAAACTTCAAATCCATCTATTTTTGGTATCATAACATCTAAAATAATAACATCATAATCAACCATAGAAACATATTCAAGGGCTTCTTTTCCATTGAAGCAACTGTCTACTCCATAATGATTATCTGTTAATTTTTCAGTTATTAAATTATTCAAATTTATCTCATCTTCAACGACTAATATTCTCATTTGGAAAAACTCCTTTATATTTTTATTATTTAATTATATCATATTATTATTAAATATAAAGTCTATTTTAACTAAATGATTATTTATACTTTCCTTAATATCTTATTACAAATTATAATTCATAACTAAAAACTGCGCCTTATATGTTAATTTTAGCCATCATATAAAGTGCAGTTTTATATATATAATTTATTTTTTTATTTTAATTTACAACTAATCCACTTGCAGTTATTTTTACTCTGCTTGCATTTACATTAAACATTTTCTCTAAAAATTCTTTCCCAACTCTTCTCATTTCTGATTCTGATTTTGCATTAGGATTTTTTTGAAGCTCTAATTGAGATACTGCCATTGTTAGTCCTAGCATAACCATTTGATCATACATATATTGTTTTTCACTATCACTCATATTACCCATACCTCCAGTATTAATAAGTGCTGCACGAAGTTGATCTGTCAAAGGTTTCATATAAGAATCATTTAAAGTAACATTATTATACGCTGTATAACTTCCAGCTAATAATGCAGCAAGCCCAGTTGCCAAATCATTTGTAGGAATACCTAAACTTTTAGCAACTTGAGGAAATGAATTATAAATTTTCTGATACTTACTTCTAATATCATTTCTTTGGTTAGCTGGATAAAAAGATACGATATTATCAAGACCTCTAGTACTATTTGTACTTTTAAATTTTGTTGTATCATTTTTCACCACTGTACTCGACGTATTAGATTTTGATGATTTTTTAGTAGTAGATGACTTTTTAGTAGAAGTTGATTTCTTAGATGTACCTTTAATTGCCGATTTCATCACTAAGTCGTTCAATATATAACTACCAGCGCCTATAGACAAACTCATCGCACCATCCGAAGATAAAACGGCGTAAGAACGCTCAGCAGATATTAAGCTTAGCCCTAATATAGTTAAAGATGTTACTGCAAATAATTTTAATTTTTTCATTTTTGTAATCCTCCTATAGTTTAAATAATAGTTTAAATAATATTTTAAATTTTATATAATATTAATAATATACCTTAAGTTTATTTTAATTTAATTCAAATTATTTTATCATATTTACATTAAGATATCATTAAATAACATTATTTTTATCAACATTTTCGATACTCTTTTTAATTTCAAATACATAAGTTCCTCTTTTATTAAACACAATATATGTTATTATTGGCCCAATTATTACAGTAGGAAAAATTAAAAATGGGATCAATACACTAATAGACATTATCATCCAAACCGCTAACATCATAATAGCAAGAAGTAGTAGTAATTCTTTATTTTCTTTTATATCTATTTCAGTTACTTCCTCAGATATATTTATTTTTTTTTCAGGTCCTCTTGACAATTTATTTTTGTACATTCTCATTGAATGCTCTCCCTTACTTATTTCTACAATTTTTTGCCCTTTATTTGGTATTAAATAAACTTTGTTGTTTATACTAACTTTTATAACTGTAAAAATTGTTAAAATTGAATGTTTACACTTATCATTTAAGATTAATTTTGGCATTTCATTATATTATTAAAAGTGTTTTTGATGTATATTTATAATCAAAAATAACTTAAAATATTCCTCCTTTCATAAAAATAATTTCATTTACTTTTTTACATGATTAATATATCATAATTACATTAAAATATGATTAGAGTCAAAATTTAATTTTAAAAAGATTAAATTTTATTTTGATTTATAACATTCTAATGAAATTTTAATGTATTTATGGTATATTCTTTGTATAAAATATATACAATATTATAATAAGGAGGATTATTATGAAAGGAGGATTATTATGAAAAAATTAATTTTATGTTTATTTTTTACACTAAGCATATTTTCACTTTCGTCACAAAATCTAAGAGTTGTAGAAAAATGTAAAATAACTTCCAAAGGGACTGATAAAAAAGGAAAGCTTTATGTCAACTGTAAGAGTTTAGAGTCTGGAAAAGTTTTTAATTTTACTTCTTTGTTAAAAGAATCATGGGTTAAATTTTCTTCTGGTACTGTATTCAGAATGGAATTCTACGGTTCAGGTTATAAAAACTTAACTTTAGAAACTTTTGATTATTTATATTAATTTAATATTTCTTTAAAATACTGGCTTAAATCCAGTATTTTTTAATTCTTTTTCTACTTCTTCAAGATACTGAACATTTATTTTATAAAACATTAATAGAAGTTCATCTGTAAATCCTACTGAATTATCCATTAAATCTCCAATAAATAGCATATCTTGAAAAGCAAAGGCTTTATTAGTAGGCAATAAAAGAGTCATGTCATTTCCTTTTTCACCCGAAAAATCTCCAATTGTTAAATAATCTATAGCATAGTCTGAAGCCATTAAATAATTGTACATTTCATTCTCATATTCACATCTAATTTTAAATACTACAACTCTTTTTTCAAGTAATACTTTTACTATTTCTAAAGTATTTTCTTCTATTATTTCCTCATTTTTATGTTTTTCAGTATCTTCATATACTAACCTTGCATCTTTATTGTTTTTTAATTCTTTTGGTATAAAACAAACTATATTACCTTTTCCTAACACTATTAATGAAAAACATATAAACATTAAGAAAACTTTTATTTTCATATTTTTTCACCTTTTCTTCATTTAGAACTTTTTTTATTTTCAACATCTTTTACCCACATTTTATCTTGTCTTTCCTTAGCACCATTTTCAAATTTATTATTTCCAGCATTATAAAATTTTACTTTTTCTTTCATATATTTCTGATTTACAAAATTTCCTTCATAGCTATGCGGATACTTATAATCCTTTTGTCCTACTTTTTTTAAATGAGTCGGAACTTCCTGTATTTTATTATTTTCTATATGGCTTAAAGCGTCATTTATAGACATATAAGCAGAATTACTTTTAGGAGACAATGCTAAATAAAGTCCAACTTCTGATAATATTATTCTTGATTCTGGAAGTCCTATTTCTTTTACTGCATGCATTCCAGAAACAGCAATAGTAAGAGCTTGAGGATTTGCAAGACCAATATCTTCTGATGCAAGTATTACTAATCTTCTAGCTAAATACATAGGATCTTCTCCCCCTGAAATCATTTTTGCCATCCAGTAAACAGTTGCATCTGGATCGCTTCCCCTTATACTTTTTATCATAGCAGAAATAGTATCATATTTATCTTCAGTTTTGTCGTAAGATTTTCTCGTACTAAGAACTTCTTTTACTTCTTCTAATGTCAAATTAATTTCCAATTTAGATAGAAGTTCTAATATGTTTATAGCCTGTCTCGCATCTCCTTCTACTATTTTTGTAATGTAGTAAAGTATATCCGTAGAAATTTCAAATTTTTCATTTTTATTTATATTATTAAGTATTTCAAATAAATTATCTTCATTTAGTTTTTTAAATTCAAAAGTAAGACACCTTGATAAAAGTGCATTATTTAAATTATAATAAGGATTTTCAGTAGTTGCTCCTATTAATATAATATTGCCGTTTTCTAGATCTTGAAGTAAAGAATCTTGTTGTAATTTATTGAATCTGTGTATTTCATCAAAAAATAACAAAGTCTGTCTCCCTTGAGTAGAAAATATTCTCTTTGCATTTTCTGACAATTCCTTTATGTCAGAAACAGACGATTTTATTGCATTTAAATATTTATAGTTATAATTCATTTTATTTGCTATTATTTCTGCCAATGTAGTTTTCCCTGTTCCAGGTGCACCCCAAAATATAGAATTCATAATATTTCCCTTATCTATTATTCTTCTAATTATCCCTTTTTCTCCAATTAACTTTTCTTGACCATAAAATGTTTCCAAATTTTTTGGTCTATATCTGTATGCTAATGGTTTTTTTTCTTCATAAAGTTCTTCAAATAAATTCATTTTATCACCACTAATTTTATATTTATAATAACTAAATTAATTATATCATTTTTTATGAATTTCTCAACTTTTATTTTTAAAAAGTATACTTAAATATTAAATAAGATGTATAATGTAATATGTAATTTTCATCATTAAAATAAAAAGTAGTTACTTTTCTAATATTATAATTAGAATTTAACTACTTTTTATATATATTATTTTTTGATAAAATAATTATTTATATTAATATTCTTTTATTAAATAATCAAATGCTGAAAGAGCTGCTTTTGCACCTTCTCCAACTGCTATTACTATTTGTTTTTGTTTTATAGTAGTTACATCTCCTGCTGCAAAAATACCTTTCACACTTGTCATATTATTCTCATCTATAATTATTTCACCTATTTGATTTGTTTCAACTAGATTTTTTACAAGAGAGCTATTAGCTGACAACCCTATTTCTATAAACATACCGTCTACTTTTATTGTTTTTTCTTCATTAGTACTTCTATCAATAACTATTAATTCCTCAAGAAATTCTGTACCATTTACTTTTTTTGTTTCTGTATTAGTAATTACTTTTACATTTTCTCTTTCTGCTAATTTATCTTGTAAAACTTGATCAGATTTTAATTCTGGCATAAATTCAATTAAAGTAACGTTATTTGCTATTCCAGACATATCAAGAGCTGCTTCTACTCCTGAATTTCCACCACCAATAACAGCTACGTCTAACCCTTTATAAAAAGGACCATCACAAGTCGAACAGTAGTGAACTCCTTTTCCTGTATATTCTTCTTCTCCAGGTATATTTAGATGTCTATGTTTTGCTCCAGTGGCTATTATAACTGTTTTTGATTTGTAACTTTTTCCATCATCAGTTATTATAACTTTATTTTTCCCATCTTCTTTTATTTCTTTTACTAAATGACCGTCCTTAAATGCTACTTCATACTCTTTTAAATGTGCTTCTAATTTTTCCGCATATTTACTCCCTGTAGTATTTGGAATTCCTATTATATTTTCTATTTCATTAGTATCAAGAACTTGCCCTCCAACTTTTACTCCTATTATAGCTGTTGAAAGACCTTTTCTTACTGAGTATATAGCAGATGAAATTGCTGCTGGACCAGACCCTATAACTGCCACATCATATAACTTACTTTCATCTATTTTTTTCTTTTTTCCTTCGTCAAGTACACCTAAATTTAAACTAAAATCCATTTCCATTTCCTCCTATATATTTTTAAATATTAATAATTTTAAATTTGAAACAATTACAAAACATTGTAATATATTTTTATTTTTTTGTCAAATAATTATTTCAAATTTTTAGTTTATCTTAGAAGGTAAACATAAACTTTAATAACTTCTTGAGTAGTATTAACAATTTTTAATATATTTTATTACTTTTTTTATTTTTTAGGTGTATCTGAAGTTAATTCAACTAAGTGAATGCCCCAACCATCAGCTACTGCATTATAATCAATTCTAAAATTTTTAACTCTTTTATTTATAGGCATTATTTCATATCTATAAGTTAAAGGTATCTCTGCTGCTTGTTGTATATAATATTCTTGCCATTTTTTATAAGCTGTGGCTTTGTAACCTGATTCAGTTAGTGACCTTTCACCTACAACTTCATTCATAAGTTTATCATTTTCATCAGAAGTAAATCTCGTATAGTTAAATTTAGAATATCTTCCTGAAGATTCTATGGGATTTAAATTTGTTCCAACACCCCATGCTGCAAAAAACACATCGATTTCTTTATCATCAGCCTTTACTTTATCATAAAAACTATTAAATTCTATAAGTCTTCCTGTAGTAAGAACACCTTTTATACCTATTTCTTTCCATTTTTGTATATAAAATTGCACCAATGGTTCAGCTATATCTCCTCCAGCCATTGCCGCTATCCTTACTTCAAATGGTTTTCCATTTTTATCTTCCCTTATACCATCTCCATTTACATCTTTATATCCAGCATCATCAAGAAGTTTTTTAGCTTTTTCAGGATTATAAGGATATCCTTCAAGTTCTTCTGGATAATACTTTTTAAATGCTCTAGGAACTGATGATGTTGCTCTTTCCCTTAATCCATAATAAAATGCATTTGCCATTTCATCTACATTAATTCCGTATGCAAGTGCCTGTCTTAGTCTAATATCTGACATTTTTGCATTTGGATCTGTAATATTAGCTTTTTTTACATTATCCCAACGTCCTAATTTAAATCCAATATATGAATAATATAATTCTTGCCTACCCAATATAGTTATATTTCCTAAATCTTTTATTGTAGGGTATAATTCTCCTGGCATAGAAATAGTTATATCGTATTCTCCTGCTTTTATTGCTGAAGATATAGTTTGAGAGTTTACAACTTGAATTGTAACTCTATCTATTTTTGGTTTACCCTTAAAATAATTTTCATTTGCTTTTAATTCAAGACTTTCTCCGTGAACTGATTTAGATATATAATATGGTCCTGTAGTAAGTATTTTATCTCTCGATTTTGGTGAAGAAACCATATCTTTTATTGTTACGTCCTTCAAGTAATGTTTAGGTAACGAAGCTCCTAAAAGACCATTTCCAACTGTATATATACCTTGACCTATTTCAGTAAATGATATTTCCACTGTTTTATCATCTATCTTTTTTATTCCAGATATAGTAGAAGTTTTTCCAGAATGATAATCTTCAATTCCTACTATTTTTTTACTTTCATCATTATATCTAACTCCTGTGTAATCTTTATGAGCTACAACTTCATATGCGAATATAACATCTTCTGCTACTAGTGGTTTACCGTCATTCCATTTTACATTATCTTTTATTTTTATAGTTGCTTTTTTATTTGGTGCATCTACTGTTAACGTAGCTGCTCCATTATCTGTCACTTCAAAATTTTCATCTACACTAAATAATGAAGATCCTACAAACATAGATATAATATCTCCATCATACGCATCATTATACAAAAATGGATTAAATATACCGTTTAGAGGTGAGTCTTTTACTACTGCTACTCTTAAAGTTGCCCCATCAATTGCTTTTTCTTCATTTTCTACTTTCGTAGGAAATTGGCTAGCATCAACTCCATTTTTTGACGTTCCTTTAGAACTTTTCTTTTCTCCTGGTCCACATGATGTCAGTAATATAAATACAGTAGCTAACACCATCAAAACAATCTTTTTCTTTTTCATTTTATATCCTCCTATTATATTTTTTATATTAAAAATTAAATTGTGTATTTAGTTCTAACCTATTCTTTGTCTAGCATCAGCAGCTCTTTTCAAAGCCTGCCCGATATAATTTATACATAACATCATAACAAGAATTAGAATAGAAGCAGGTAACCATATCCAAAGTTTTGACGACATTACTTCTGGATCTCTAGCATATCCAACAAGAGTACCTAAGCTAGGTATTGATGGAGGAAATCCAAATCCTAAAAATGTAAGTCCTGTTTCTATACCTATATTTCCCGCAAGATTTAATGTGGAATCTACTATAATTATAGAACTTATATTTGGAAGTACTTCTCTAAATAGTATTTTAAAATCACTTGTACCCATAGTTTTTGAGGCATGAACATAATCTCTTCTACTCTCAGTAAGCACTTTACTTCTTATCAATCTTGTAATCCCAGTCCAATAAAATATGCTCATTATAAATATAAATGTAACAAGATTATATTTAGGTACAACTGTTATAAAGACTATTATAAGCATAAGTCTGGGTAAAATAGTTAAAAAATCTACTAAACGCATTATAATATTGTCTATTTTGCCTCCGTAGTATCCTGATATTAAACCTACTACTATCCCTATTAAGGAGGTTAATATTGTAACAGCTATTCCTACTACTATAGAATTTCTTGCTCCTATTATAAGCTGTCCTAGTATATCTCTTCCTCCTGTATCAGCTCCAAGCCAAAAACCTTCCCCTGGTGCAGCATATTTATCTAAAAGTGAAATCTTCATTACTTCTTCTTTATCTAGAAGTAAAGAACCTATAAATACTATCATCAAAAGTATTCCTAAAATAGATAATGAAGCCATTGCTATTTTATCTTTTTTCAATTCTCTTATTATAACTGATATTCCTGTTGGTTTTTCACTTATATTAATATTTTCTTCTTTATTATTTTTCTTTAACATGTCTCTTTATCCTCCTTCTTCTACTCAATTCTTATTCTCGGATCTACTATACTCATAATAATGTCCGACAATAAGCTTCCTAATAATGTCAAAAAACCAAATAATAATATAAGCGTAGTTACTACACTATAATCCCTTGTACTTATGGAACTTATAAATAAATTACCCATTCCAGGATAACTAAATATTAACTCAATAAATACTGAACCACTTAGTACTCCTGTTATTGTATATCCAAAAAATGCTGCTATAGGAAGTAATGAATTTCTAAATATATGTTTTGAATAAACTTTTTTTTCAGGAACACCTTTACTTCTTGCTGTTTTTACATAATCAAGTGATTTCGCATCAATTACTTCATTTCTTAGATATTGAATAATACCTACAGTAGCTAATAATGCATAAGTAGTTGAAGGTAAAATCAAATGGTAAAGTTTATCAAAATAGTACTTAAATGTACCTGGATTAAGACCTATTGTTACAGAACCTGTCTTTGGAAACCAATTCAATGTATATCCAAATAACCACAACATCATTAAAGATAATACAAATGTAGGTATGGCATAACTTATGTAATTATACAATATAACCATTTTATCTAATTTAGAATTTTGATATCTTCCAGCTAAAACACCAAGTGGGATAGCTATACAATAAGTCAAAACTGTACTTAATAATGATAACACAAAAGTATTAGCTGCTCTTTGTCCTATTAAAGTTTTTACTGGAATTTTATAAGCATAACTCAATCCAAAATCCCCTTGAAATGCATTTTTTATCCATCTTATATATTGAACATGAATAGGATCGTAAAGTCCTGCTTTTCTTCTTAACTCTTCTAAAACTGCAGGATCAGTTTGTGGTGTTATCAATCCTGTAAAAGGATCACCAGGCATACTTTTTGCCAATAGAAAAATAATTATACTCAATATAAATAACTGAGGTATCATAGCTAGTATTCTTCTTAGTACGGTTTTCCACATATATTATTTTCCTCCTTTTTTGTCATGTGACAATGCTGCATAGTGAGTATTGCTTAATTTTTTCAAATCATATACTTTTCCATTTTTATCATAATAATCTAATTCATTCTCTTTATATTCTCTCTCAACTTTAAGTCTTTTTTCCTTATTTATTAATCTATTATTGGGATTTACTTCAGGTATAGCGGCAATAAGTCTTTTTGTATATATATGTTGAGGGTTATTATAAATATCTTCTTTTTCACCTTTTTCAACAAATCTACCTCTATACATTATATAAATATAATCACACATATGTTTTACAACTCCTAAATCATGAGAAATAAAAATATAACTTAATCCAAAATATTTCTGTATCTCTTTCATATAATTAAGAACTTGTGCTTGAACAGATAAATCAAGTGCAGAAACTGGTTCATCAGCAATTATAAGTTTAGGCTTAGTTGCAACTGCCCTTGCAACACCTATTCTTTGTCTTTGACCTCCAGAAAATTCATGAGGATATTTATATAATGCATCGTCAGACATACCAACTATTTCAAGTAGTTCCATAACTTTTCTTTTTTCCTCTGTTATAGTTAATTTTTCAAAGTTTCTCAAAGGTTCAGAAATAATATCTATGACTCTTTTTTTAGGATTTAAACTTGACATAGAATCTTGAAATATCATTTGAATATTTCTATTATAATCTGATTTTCTATTTACAATTTTTTTATTAATTAAATTACCTTCATAAAATATTTTACCTTCATTTATTTTTTCAAGTCCAACTATAGCCTTTCCTATAGTTGATTTACCTGAACCTGATTCACCAACTAAACCATACGTTTTACCTTTTTCAACAAACATATCCACGCCGTCTACTGCATGAACATAATCTATTATTTTATTGAAAAATCCCCCACGTATAGGATAATGAACCTTTAACCCTTTTATTTCCATAAAGCTCATTTATTTTTCCTCCACTTTTTCGAATATATATTTTGCACATCATTATTACCTTTTCGTATCATCAAAACAGAATTTCTTCCAGCAAACACATCTCACAAAATGACCAGAAGAAATTTCATGGAGTTCTGGATTTTCTTCATGTTTATCTTCAGATATCCAAGGTATTCTAGGTGCAAATCTACACCCAGACCTATCTAATTTTATTAATGAAGGAACAACACCTTCAATTACATGTAATTTTTCAATATTTTTATCAATTTGTGGTATAGAATTTAATAATGACCTAGTATAAGGATGTTTAGGATTATTAAATAATTCTTGAGCAGAAGCTATTTCAACTATTTCTCCTGCATACATCACTGCTACTCTATCAGCTATTTCTGCAACTACTCCTAAATCATGAGTAATTAATATAATTCCTGCATGTATCTCATCTTGAAGTGCCTTCAATAAATCTAGTATTTGAGCTTGTATAGTTACATCAAGAGCTGTTGTTGGTTCATCTGCTATTATAACAGACGGTTTACATGACAAAGCTATAGCTATCATAACTCTTTGCCGCATTCCACCTGATAATTGATGTGGAAACTGTCTTGATATTCTCTCATAATTTGAAATTCCTACTTGCTGAAGAAGTTCATTAACTCTATTTTTTCTTTCTAGTTTATTTAGATTCGTATGATAAATAAGCCCTTCTTCTATTTGATCTTCTATTCTCATCAAAGGATTTAATGCAGATAAAGGATCTTGAAATATCATACCTATATCATTACCTCTTATTTCATTATATTCTTTTTCACTTAAAGATAAAATGTTTTTACCTTTATAAATAATTTCCCCTTCAGATTTTGTATTTATAGGATTGTGTAGTCCCATAATTGAAGTTGCCAATGTACTCTTACCACATCCTGATTCACCAACTATTGCTAATATTTCATTTTTTCTTAATTCTAGTGAAACATCATCTACTGCTTTAAAATATTCATCTTTTATTCTAAAGCTAGTATTTAATTTATTTATTTGCAGTAATATATCGTCTGAATTCATCTATAAACTCCTTATTAAATATGTTTGATTTATAAGTATAATAATACATTATTTTATTCTTTTTTTCAAATATTTTTTCAATATATAACTATTAACAAAATAAAACTATATTGATATAATTTTAAATTATATAATAAAAAGATCGTTAAAATGATTTAATTAAATTAACATTTTAAACGACCTTTTCCCCATTTTATATCTGACTTTTTTGTCTTTTAACCCATTTAAAACTGGGTTTATAATATATATGAATATATTATTAATAAATTAACACTTACTCACTTATTTTCTTTTTAAGTATTCCTAATAATAATGCAGATACTACCGCTCCAATTACAATTGCAATAAAATACATTACAAAATTATTACTTAAAAACATTACTAATATTCCACCATGTGGTGCAGGAATTTTTATTCCAAATAACATAGTTAATGCCCCTGCAATTGCAGAACCAACTATATTTGCAGGTATTACTCTAGTAGGATCTGAAGCTGCATATGGTATTGCTCCTTCAGTTATAAAAGATAACCCCATTACGTAATTTGACAGTCCTGCATCTTTTTCTTCTTTAGTAAATTTATTTTTGAATAATGTAGTAGACAATGCTATTGCTATCGGTGGAACCATTCCTCCAGCCATAACAGCAGCCATTGCTGCACTTCCACCTGTTGTTATTGTTGTTGCTAAAGTCCCTGTTCCAAATACATAAGCTGCTTTATTTACTGGACCACCCATGTCTACTGCCATCATTCCACCTAATAACAATCCTAATAATACTGCACTTGAACCACTCATTGTTGTTAACCAACCATTTAATCCATCATTTATGATTTTTACAAATGGATTTAAAAATAAAATCATTATTATTCCTGTTATTAATACTGACAATACTGGATATAGTAAAATCATTTTCAATCCTGATAATGATTTTGGTAATTTTGATAAAGCTTTTATTAGGAATTTAACTACATATCCTGCAAGAAATCCTCCTGCCATTGCCCCTAAAAATCCAGATCCTCCTGCTGATGCTAATGCTCCAGCTACTAATCCTGCTGTAAGTGCTGCTCTTTCCCCCACACTAAATGCTATATATCCTCCTAATATAGGAACAAATAAACCAAATGCTGCTGAACCAATTCCCATTAGTGTCTTAGCTATCTCTGAAGTTGATCCGTATCCAGAACCTGCATTTGCATTCCCTGTTAATGTATCTGCTAAAAATGCCAATGCTATTAGTATTCCTCCACTTATTACTAATGGAAGCATATAAGAAACTCCACTCATTAAATGTTTATATAATCCTGTTTTTTCAGATTTTGATGAACTACCTTCTGATGAACCAGAAGCAACAAACGTTGTCCCTTTACCATCTAATATTTGTTGAATTAATCCTTTTGCATTATTTATTCCTTCTTTTGCACCAACTTTTATTAATTGCTTTCCATTAAATCTATCTGTTTCTATATTTCTATCTACTGCTAAAATTACCCCTAAAGAAGCTGCTATATCATCTGCTGTAAGCTCATTTTTTCTTCCATCTGTTCCATTTGTTTCTATTTTTATTTTAACACCCATTTCATTTGCTGCTTTTCTTAAAGATTCCGCTGCCATATAAGTATGAGCTATACCTGTAGGACAAGCTGTTGCTGCTATTATATATGGTTCATTTCCAGACGTTTTAGTAGTTGTTTGTTCTGATGTTGTTTTTTCTGCCTCTAATTTTTCTGCTTCTTTAGAATTTATTATATCTAAAACTTCTTCTGGAGTTTTTGCGTTATCTAAAGATTTTTTGAAATCATCATCTAATAATAATTGTGTAAGTCTTGCCAATGTTTCTATATGAGCATTATTTGCCCCTGCAGGAGCAGCTATCATAAAAAATAATGTTGAAGGTTCTCCATCCATTGAATCATAATCAATTCCATTTTTAGATCTTCCCATTGCTAAAGCTGGTTGTTTTACAAACTCTGTTTTAGCATGCGGTATAGCTATTCCTTCTTCTAAAGCTGTAGAACTTTGCTCTTCTCTTGCATTAAGTGCAGCAACATATCCTTCGTAATCTTCTAATACACCTGTATTATCATGTAATTTAGCAATTTCTCTAATAACATTTAATTTATCAGTTGATTGAACATCTAAATTTATTCTTTCTTTTACTAGTAAATCTGATATTTTCATATCTTCACACCTTTCTCTATTTAATTTTAATTTTTAATAATTTTCTTTAATAATATTTATTTCATTATAAAGTTTATTAACTAACTTTTCTTCTGCTAAACCATAAGAATATGCAGTTGCACTTCCTGAAGCTACTGATAATTTAAACGAATCTTCTACTGAAAGCCCTTTTACATGTCCAGCAATAAAACCTGCTACCATTGAATCACCAGCTCCAATAGAATTAATTAAACTTCCTTTTGGAACTGATGCTTCAAGTACAAAGTTTTCATTTATGAGTAACGCCCCTTCTCCACCTCTGGAAAGAATAACATTTTTTACTCCTTTTTCCAGAAAATACTTACACTTTTCAACAATCTCCATTTTTGTTTCTATTTTATCTCCAAACATATCCCTTAATTCATGGATATTAGGTTTTATTAAAAAATTATTATGTATATTATCTTGTAATAAATTACCTCTAGTATCTAAAACTATTTCTACTTCTGATTGAACATTTTCAGATAATTCTTTATATATTTTGTTACTTATTGAAGATGGTATACTTCCTGATAAAACTAAAATATCTCCATTTTTTAAATTAGACATTTTATCTATTAGTTCATCTAATTTTTCTTTTGATATTTCAGGTGATATTCCAGTTAATTCTGTTTCTTTGTCATCAGCATTTACTTTTACATTTATTCTAGTATATCCTTCTAGTTCTACAAATTCAGATTTTATATTATCTTTTTCAAGATCTTTTTTTATAAAATCTCCTACAAATCCTGCTAAATATCCTATTGCTGTTGATTCTACCCCAAGATTTTTTAAAACTTTAGATACATTTATTCCTTTTCCACCTGCTCTAAAATTTACTTCTTTCGCAAGATTTAGATGCTCTAATTTCAAATCTTCATCTAAATACATATCATAATCCAACGCAGGATTTAATGTTAAAGTGTAGATCATAAATTTACCTCCTATTTATTTAATTATAAAAAAAATTTCTTGTATTTATTATGTTTTTTTATTGCTTCATCACTAGTTATAATTTTACAATTATCCATAGTTGAAAATTGTATATTTGAAACTCTATCAAATTTTGTCTTATCTGCTAAAATATATTTCATATTAGATAATTCTAAAACCTTTTTTTTGATTATTGCTTCATTTAGTTCTGGAGTTGTAAATCCATGTTTTTCATCTATACCATTTACACCTATAAAACATTTATCAAATCTATATTTTTCGAGAGATTCTATTGCACCTGCTCCAACTATAGCTTTTGTAGTATATTTTACTTCTCCACCTATAATTATTGTTTTTATTTTGTTTTTAGTAAGCTCTTCAATATGCATAACTCCATTTGTTACGACTGTGATATTTTTATTTTTTAACTTATCAATTAGGTAAAAAACAGTTGTTCCAGCATCCAAATATATGAAATCATCATTTTTTATAACTTTAAATGCTTTTACAGATATTTCTTTTTTTTCATTTATATTTTCTCCAAATCTTTCTTCCACTTCTTTATCACTTCTAATATCGTTTATTTTACTTATTCCACCTTTTATTTTATTCAAAAGACCTTTTCTCTCCATTTTTTCAATATCTCTTTTTATAGTGGAAAGAGAGACATCTATCACGTTGTCTAATTCTTTATATGTCATTCTTTTTTTTTCATTCAATTCAAATAATATTTTTTCAAATCTATCTATTTCTAACATATTGATTACCTTTTTTCTATTAAGTTATTTTTTTCTTTTGATACTATTATCATATACCTATTCTTTTCCAAAGTCAATCATTTTTTTCATTTTTTTTCATTTTTTTTCATTTTTTATTATATATACGTGATTTTAAGAGTAATGGTAATATTAAAAAAAATACTTCTATCTAATTAAATTAAAATAAAAGTATTTTTATATTATATTTTTTAATAGGTATATCCTTCTTTTTCGTACTTTATAATAGTTTCTCCCCCATGTCCAGGGTAAACTGTGGTATTTTCCGGCAGATTCATCAATTTCGAAATAGATTTTTTCATTCCAGATATACTTCCTGTTGGTAAATCTGTCCTACCATAATTCATTTTGAATATAGTATCTCCTGATAACAATATTGAATTTTCTTTATCGTAATAACAAATCCCTCCATGGGTATGCCCTGGCGTTTCTATGACTTTTAATCCAAATACATCATCATTTTCTTTAAGTTTGACAATTTCCACATCGTTTGACAACTTAAAGTCTATATCTAGCCATATAGATAATGATAATGTAGAATCAAATAAAAACTCATAATCTTTTTCACTTACATATACAGGTACTTTTTTATATTCTAATATTTCAGGAATACCTATAATATGATCATAATGCCCATGTGTAAGTAATATTCCTAATAAATTATAATTTTTTTCTTTTATATAATTTATACTTTCAGACATATCAAAACCACCCGGATCAACAATATAGCAATCATTTTCACGATTTATTACATAAGTATTGCCATTTGTCTTTTGATTTATAAACAAATTTACTTCCATTTTTCTCTCCAATTCTTTATTTTAATTATTATTTGAAACGTGAATATCCATTTGAGGAAAAGGTATTTTTATATTATTTTCATCAAATTTCAACTTTATCTTTTCATTTAATTTTAGTCTTAACTTAAAATAATTTTCGCTTTTTACATAAGCATATACACAGAAAACTATTGATGAGTCCCCTAATTCAAGAACACCTATTATAGGCTCTGGTATTTTTAACACCATTTTTCCTTCTCCTATCTTTTCTTCATTTAAAACTTCATTTAGAACATTTTTCACTTTCATAATATCACTATCATAAGAAACTCCAACTTTCAAATCTAATCTTCTAACTTTTTCCTTTGTCATATTTCTAATTTCGTTATTTGTTATTAATCCATTTGGTATAATAACTAACTCATTTTGTGGTGTTTTTATTCTTGTATAAAATAATTCTATACTTTTTACATCCCCAATATAAGTTTCATACTCAATCGTATGACCTACTTTAAAAGGTTTAAAAGTCAAAATAATTAAACCCCCACAGATATTTCCTAGTGTCTCTTTAAAAGCTAAACCTAAAATAATTCCTGCTGCACCTAAAAAAGTTGTTATAGAAGACAAATTTATTCCTAAAAATTCTATAAGAGTGAAACCTAGTATAATGTAATAAAATATTGAAAATCCTGACCTTAAAAATGAAGCGACACTTTTATCTATACTAGATTTTTCAAGTAATGATTTTATTACTCTATCTATATGTTTTTTTAACATACTTGATATTTTAAACACTACTATTATAATAAATATTTTAAGTAAATTTGTCTGTAGAAATTGATATAAGTTTTTCCATTCAAAAAATTTTTGTATTTCGCTCATATTACTCCTTTCCTAAATTTCATTTCTAAACATTAAATCTAAAGTACATTATATCTCCATCATTTACAATATATTCTTTTCCCTCTAAACGCATAGCACCTTTTTCTTTTGAACCACTCCATCCGTTATATTCAATAAATTTATTGAAATCTACAACTTCCGATCTTATAAATCCTTTTTCAATATCAGAATGAATTTCACTTGCTGCTTTTGGAGCTGTCGTTCCACGTTTTATAGTCCAAGCCCTTACTTCTTTTTCTCCTGCAGTAAAATATGTTATAAGTCCCAAAAGTTTAAAACCTCCTCTTATAAGCCTATTTAAACTGGGCTCAGTTATTCCCAATTCATCAATAAACATTTGTCTTTCTTCTTCATCTTCTATTTCTATGAGTTCTGCTTCTACTTTAGCAGAGAAAGTAACTACTTCACTTTTATGATCTTCAGCAAATTTTCTTATTTTTTTTACATAATCATTTTCTACTCCTCCAGTTAAATCTTCCTCAGAAATATTAGCTGCAAACATCATAGGTTTAACTGTTAAAAATTGATATACCTTTATTAATTCTTCTTCTCTTTGAGTTAATTCTAAAGTTTTAAGAAGATTAAATTCTTCCAAATGTATTTTACACTTTTCAAGTACTGCTAAAAGCTCTTTTCCTTCTGCATTTCCACCTCTAGCCAATTTATGATTTTTTTGTAGAGCTCTTTCTACTGTGTCTATATCTGCAAAAATTAACTCATTATTTATTGTTTCTATATCTCTAATTGGATCTACACTACCTTCAACATGAATTATATTATCATCATCAAAGCATCTAACAACTTGACATATTGCTGCTGTATTTCTTATATTAGATAAAAATTGATTTCCAAGTCCTTCCCCCTTAGAAGCTCCCTTTACAAGTCCAGCTATATCAACAAATTCTACTGTTGCTCCAAGTGTTCTTTTAGGATTAACTATTTTTTCTAATTCTTTTAGTCTCAAATCAGGTACACTTACTAACCCCACATTTGGTTCTATCGTTGCAAAAGGATAATTTGCCGCCTCTGCATTTTGAGTTTTTGTTATTGCATTAAATAATGTTGATTTTCCAACATTAGGTAATCCTACTATACCTATTCCTATCATTTATTCTATTCCTTCCTTATTTAATTTTTCAAATATTTTTATTAACTGCCATTTTTCTTTATCAGTGGCCTTAAACAAATATGCTTTATTATATATCGGAATTACTTTTATATCTCCGATATAATCATAAATTTTTCCGACCATATTGTATATATCTTCTTTAGTATTTAATAATTTTTTTGTGGGATTTTCTCCCACTGTAATTATATATTTAGGATTTAAAATAGCAATTTGACCTATTAAAAAATCAAAACATTTGTCTACATTATCTTTTTCTATTAATTCACCATGAGAACTGCATTTTGTAAGTGTAGTAAAATAACATTTAGATATATCTAATTTAGAGTATTCTAAAAATTTTTTTAAATACTCTCCTTTTTTATCTAAAAGCAAATCTCCTTTAACATCTTCGTCTTCACTTATATTATCCATTATAAATAATATTTTTGATTGCTTATTTCCTTTCCCTGGAATTGCATTTTTTCTGGTTCTTTCTAATATGCATTTATTACATATTCCTATTTCCATTTCCAAATCATTCCACATTACATTAAAACCTCTTATTTCTTTTAATTTTAAACTCCATAGATTTTTGTTTCATTTTCAGAAACAATCTCTATTTCTAAATGGCTTTTATTATCTCTTTCTAACATTTCATATAGTGAACTATAAGCTAATTCAGGTGTATTATTGTCTTTACTTATATGCATTAAATATACTTTTTTCAATTTATCTGACATAACTTGAGATACTAGCTTTGATGCTTCTGTATTTGACAGATGACCATTTCTTCCTTTAACTCTATTTTTTAATTCCCAATGGTAAGAACCTGTCATAAGCATATTATAATCATAGTTACTTTCAACGACTATTACATCACTATTTTTAAAATTTTCTTTTATAATATTATTTGTACAACCCACATCACTAGCATAAGCTAATTTTTTATCAGAGTATTCAAACGTATATCCTAGACATATTTCAGCATCATGCATAACTTCAAAATTATTTATAACACAATTGTCAATTACCGTTTTATTTTCCCTAATAAATTTTATGTTTTTAGGATCTATTTTACCTATTTTATCTCTTATTATTCCATAAGTTATTTCATGTAAATATATTGGTATATTATATTTTCTCGATACAACTCCCAATCCTTGAATATGGTCTGAATGTTCATGAGTAACGAAAATACCATTTACATCTTCTATTCTTCTTTCTATATTGTTCAACTTTTCTACTAATCTTTTTCCACTAAATCCAGCGTCAATTAGAAATTTTTTATTTCCCATTTCTATATAACTTGAATTTCCACTGCTTCCACTTCCTAATACTGAAAATTTCATCTGTCTTTCTATCTCCGATTCTAAATTTAATACTCAATATTTGGGGATATTTTCCCTGTTTCAATATCGTAAACCCAACCACCTTTATTATCTTTTTTGGAAAAAACTTTATTGGTACTAGATATTCCCTTCTCTATATTACCGTGTACCTCATGAATTTTTTCATCTCCATAAAATAATTCAAATGTGTAATTTCCTTGATAATTTTTTATATTCTTTAAATTATTTTCATTTCCTTCTAATTTAGGATACTCACCTGTTCTAATTTTATAACTTTCAATGGCATTTTTCAATCTTGCCGTTTCAATATTTAAATCAGCTAATTTTATCCGCTCTACTCTTTTTGAAAAAATAAAAATGGACAATATAAAAGCAATTGTAGATACTATTAATAAAAAAAATATTTTAATTATTATTTTTATAATTTTTTTTCTAATATTTTCATTTAAGTCATTGAAGTTTGCCATGATAAATACTCCCTATATTATTTTTTCTTATTAAACATAGAAGATCTTACTATTAATTTTACTCCTTTTGGAAGAGTTATTTCAATTTTTAAAGGTCCTCTTTTTACATTTATCCAACCTAATCCTGCTATTGCTACATCTTCATTTGTATTAATTGTAAACACTTTTGTTTCAAATTCATTTTCAAAAAATTTCTTTTTTTCTTCTCCTGTTATTATATTAAAAAAATTTCCTTTTAATAATTCATTGACTCTATCTTCTCTTGTTACATGAAATTTTACATCCTTTGAAGAATATACTGAAAATATTGGCTTATACTCTATATTTTTATTTTCTAAAATTTTAAATCTACATAAAGAGTCAAACATAAATACTTGATTTTCTTCCAATTTAAAAGTCTTTCTAGATATTTCACTTGAAGGAACAAACTTTAATCCTGTTTCTGCTGACAATAAATCAGTTATTCTGCCTTTAGGAATCAATCCTGGAGTATCTATAATCGTTATATCTGTATCTGGTATTTTATTATTTATTGATTTTAAAGTTGTTCCAGAATATTTAGATGTAGTTATTTTACTTTTTCCTAATAATAGATTTATAACTGAAGATTTTCCGACATTAGATGCTCCAAGTACAACTGCTTTTGTATTACCCTTTGGAAAAAAATGTTTTATTTTTCTAATTATCCCATTTATCCCATATTTATTTTTAGCACTTATAAAAGCTATATCGTCAGGAATTATATCTTCTTCTCTAAGTCTATCCTTAACCCAATTAGATATTTCTGTAGGATGTATAAAATCAGGCAAAAGATCAATTTTATTTATTAAAATGATAGATCTATAATCTCTTAAATAATCTATTATTTCTTCTGTAAAAGAGCCTTCAAAATCTATAATATCAAATATTGGTAAAATTATATTAGCTTTTTTTACAGATTCCATAACTTCTTTTGAATAATCTTCTTTATTAAAATTATTTACTAAATTTTGACCATAATATTTTATTTTAAAACATCTTTGACAAAGAGGTGCTTCTTCTGTTATAAATTTTTCTTCAGGAACGTATCCTTCTTTTTTATTATCTTCATATTGTAGTTCAATACCACAACCTGCACATTTCTTTTTTATCAATTTTTCCTCCATTTTTACTTTTTATTCTTTTGCCATAGGATGTGTTTTCATATACACATCTTTTAAAAAGGCTTTACTTATATGAGTATACACCTGTGTAGTAGAAATACTACTATGTCCCAATAGTTCTTGTAAATACCTTATATCAACCCCATTATTCAGTAATTCTGTTGCAAAAGTATGCCTAAAAATATGAGGTGTAACTTCTTTTTGAAGTTCAGATTTTTTAGCATAATCTGAAATTAATCTTCTAAGTGATCTAGTCGTCAATTTTTCTCCTCGACTATTAGTAAATACAACATCTCTACTATAATTTTTATATGTTTTCATTTTTTCTTCTATATATTTTTTTAGCCATTTTTTTGTAGTTTCACTAAAAAATGTTATTCTTTCTTTATTTCCTTTTCCAATAACTCTTATTTCTCTTTCTTCGGTATTTATCATATTTTCACTTAAATCTATTAGTTCTCCAGCACGAATTCCACTGGAATATAATAATTCTATTATAAGACGATCTCTTATCCCTGTTATTTTAGAAGTATCTATGCTTTCTCTTAGTTTATTAATATCTTCTTTATTTAAAACATTTGGAAGTTCTTTTTCAAATTTAGGCATAGTTATATATGTAACTTTATTTGTTTTAACTATATCTTTTTCTTGTAAATATTTAAAAAATGTTCTAAGTGCAGATATTTTCCTATTTATACTTCTTTTAGAAATACTCTTTGATTCTTTACTATTCTCAATATTGCTATTTGAATTTAAATACGCAATAAATGATCTGAAAGTCATTGTTTCAATTTCTTCAAAAGTTTTTATTTCTTCATATTCATTTAAATAATCAATAAACTGAGTTATATCTTTTTTATATCCTTTTATTGTATTTAGACTTTTCCCTACTATTACTTCCTCATAATATAAAAACTTTTCTGCATATTCCATAAAATTATCCATATTTTACTCCATTACTTACTTTTGGATGTTGTTTTTTTTGAAATCTTTTTTGTTGATGTTTTTTTTGTAGTTGTTTTTTTAGTTGTAGATTTAGCTTTAACTTCTACTTTTTTAGATGTTTTTTTCTTAGTTGTTTTTTTACTATTCGACTTTTTATTTTTAGGTATGGCTTTTATATTTTTGCATTCAGGATAACCTGTACAAGCTAAAAACTTTCCAAATCTTCCCATTTTTATTTCAAAAGTACTACCACATTTTTCACAAACTCCTGCTTCTTCTTTAATCTTATTTTCTTCTTCAAGGATATTTAATAAATCATCATTTATCTGAATAATACCGTCAACTTCATTTATAGCATTCTTTTTCAATTTTTGTTTAATTGGTATCGGTAAAGGCATTCTTTTTTCATCATTTTCATAATCCTCACTTTCAAGATACTCACCAAATCTTCCTTTTTTCAATAAATATCTTTTTCCATTTTCTGTAAAATAATCAGTTAAAATACCTTTTTTTTCAGATTTCAACTTTTCAACTTCACTATTGACAAAAATATGACCTTTTTCAATTTCTTCAGGATTAATTGCTACACCTTTTAAAGTAACTTTTTCTTCTTGGTCAGTTTCACTTATTAAATATTTCCCAAATCTTCCTGTTTTTAGAAGCATCGGTTTTCCCTTAGAGTCCATTACATCAGATATTATTTTTCTATTTTTTAATTTTTCTATTTCACTTTCATATTTTCCTAAATCTTCTTCAAGGGAATTATAAAAATTTCTAAGTAATTCTATCCACTCTACATTTCCATCTTCTATTTTATCTAATTCTTTTTCCATATTTGCAGTGAATTTTACATTCATTATATCTTGGAAATTTTTAAGTATTTCATTTTTAACTTCATATCCTAAAAATGTAGGATAAAATCTTTTTTCTATTAATTCTGCATATTCTCTAGTTTTCAATGTTTCAACTATAGATGCGTAAGTAGATGGTCTTCCGATTCCTTCTGATTCAAGTTTTTTCACTAAAGTAGCTTCTGAGTATCTAGTAGGTGCTTTTGTTATTCCTTCTTCTATATTTAAAGCTTCAATAATATATTCGTCTCCCTCTTTTAATTGAGGAAAATCTCCTGTTTTAATTTCATCTTCTTCTTTAAATATTTTATAATATCCTTTAAAAATAACTTTATTTATAGTCCCTCTAAATTTATAGTCACCATTTCTAGCATTTATTTGCATTTGTTCATATTTCATAGCCGCAAATTGTGAAACTAAAAATCTATTCCATATTAATTTATAAAGCTTATATTGATCGTTTGTAAGATAAGGTTGTATTTCGTCAGGTTCTAAATTGATATCAGACGGTCTAATCCCTTCATGCGCATCTTGTACATTACCACTTGCTTTTTTTTGTACATAATAACCTACATACTCTTTTCCATATTTTGATACTATATAATCTTTTGCCATTTTTATAGCATCTTGAGATACTCTTGTAGAATCTGTTCTCATATATGTTATAAGACCTCTTTGCTCTCCTGCTATAGAAATCCCTTCATATAACTGTTGAGCTATTCTCATTGTTTTAGTAGCACCATATCCCAAATATGAAGAAGCAAGTTGCTGTAGTACACTTGTTTTAAAAACTAAAGGTGGCCTTTGGCTTTTCTTTTTAACTTCTACACTTTCTAGTGTAAGATATTTTCCTTTTAGATCTTTTTCTAATTTAGTAACTACTTTTTTATCAAATATTTTATCTATTTTTTCTTCTGATATTTCAACTAAATTAACTTTTATATCATTTTCCAAAATTGCATTTACTTCCCAATATATTTCTGGTTTAAATGATTTTATTTCATCTTCTAAATCACATATTAATTTTAATGCTACTGATTGAACTCTTCCTGCGCTAGCATTTTTATTTATTGTTTTCCATAGTAATGGACTTATTTTATAACCAACTATTCTATCGAGTAGTCTTCTAGCTTGCTGTGCATTTACTAGATTTTCATTTATATCTCTTGGATTTTTTATTGCATTATTTACTGCCGTTTTAGTTATTTCATTAAATTCTATTCTCTTAGTTTTTTTAGGCTGATTTATATAATTAGATATGTGCCAAGCTATTGCTTCCCCTTCTCTATCTTGGTCCGAGGCTAGATAGACCTCTGTAGCAGTTTTAGACTTTTCTTTTAATTTTTTTAATACTTCACTTTTTCCTTTTATTACTTGATATTTAGGTTCAAAATTATTTTCTATATCTATTCCAATTTTAGTCTTAGGTAAATCTATTACGTGACCATAAGAAGCTGTAACTTCGTATCCTTTCCCCAATATTTTTTCTATTGTTTTTGCTTTTGATGGCGATTCTACTATTACAAGTTTTTTAGCCAATTTTTTCACCTCACATTCTTAATATTTTTATATTATTCTCATATACTTTGCTGTTCCTGTTTCTATTATAAGTCCTTTTATCTTTAAGCTCATTAATATAGAAAGTATTTCATTTAAAGAAAATTTACTAATACTTTCATTTGATTTTTCAAATAATTCTTCTATACTTATTTCTTCAGTCATAATATTAAATATTATTTTTTCATTTTCATTTAATTTTTTTACTTTTGTCTTTTCTATATTAATATCCCACAAAAATTCCTTTGCTATATCTTCTGCACATGTCACTAGTTTTGCCTTATTTTCTTTTATAAGATTATTACAACCTTCAAAAGAAGGATAATTTATAAAACCTGGAATAGCAAATATTTCTTTATTCATAGAAAAACCTAATTCTGCAGTAATAAGAGAACCACCTGATTTAAAACTTTCTCCTATTAATATCCCATCAGCAAGACCTGCTATTATCCTATTTCTTCTTGGAAAGGTCCACTTTGAAGGCTGTGTTCCTAAAGGATATTCACTAATTACTGTACCAGTGTCATATATTTTTTCTAATAAATATTTATTTTCGTAAGGATAAACTATATCAAGACCTGTTCCAACTACAGCAATAGTATTTTCTGATTTCTCTACTGACATAGTTAAAGCTGCTGTATCTATTCCCTCTGCCAAACCACTTATTAAGGTTATATCGTAGTCTAATAATTCTTTTACAATTTTTTCACATGCACTTTTACCAAATTTTGTCATTTTTCTAGTTCCCACTACTGCTATATTTTTCCTTAATTTTTGATTTTCATTATTAAAATTGGCTTTTTTATATATTTTTTTACCTTTGACATACAAAAACAAGGGATAATCTACGACTTCTTTCAATATTTTCGGATATTCCCTACCGTTTGCATTAATTATTCTTATTTCATTTTTTTCATATTTCTCTAAAATGTTACTTAAATTTATTTTATTTGCTTTTTCTAATTTAAATTTTAAATCATCATTAAAAAGTTTAAAATTTTCATTATTGTATAAATCTTCATAATTTTTATAAAGTTTCATTAACTTTCTAATGTGAGATTCTTTCATTCCTATTTCTTTAAGTTTAATCCACCCCATTAAACTCCCCCTATTAATAACCTCAAATTATTTATTTGCTATTATATCATTTAACTCACTAATTGCCCTGCTAACCTCTTTATTAGGATTCGAATTAGCATATGATCTTAGATACTCTAAGGCTTTGTTATATTCTCCTTTTGATTTATATGATATCCCTATTCCAAGCCTAGCCTCTGCCTGACCTGGTGATTTTGATAATATTCTATTATAGTAATCTATTGATTGATCGTAATTTCCAGTCAATCTTGAGGCGATAGCAACTACATATAAATTTCTAATATCTCCTGAAGTATCTTTTTTAGCTATATTCTCAGCTCTTTCATATAATCCATCTTTAAAATATAACTGACTTAATTGATATATTGTTGAAGCATTTCTTCTAGCTAATGCTGCTTTTTCATATTCGTTATAACTTTTAAACTTAGAACCATCTGATACATCTTCTGTAACTCCCACAGGTAATGTCCCTGTATCTTCCCCAGGAGCAGGAGTAACTATATCTGTTGCTAAAGTTTCTGTTTGTGCTCCACCTAAAGCATTGGTTATTATATTACCTATTTCATTTTGTGCATTATTTACAGTATTAGCACTCTTTGTATTAGCTGCATTTTGAGTATTTTTCTTACTTGATATTTCATTAAGTAAATTTTGAATTGATTCTTTTTCCTTAATACTTACATTAGGGCTATTTAGCAATTTTTTTGCTTCTCTTTCGGCTCTATCATATTTACCTTGTTGAATAAGTGAATCAATATTTTGAATTTTACCAAGTAAATCTCCTCTTAAAATCACTGACATTGCAAAAACTATCATTAGTCCTACTATTATTTTCTTTTTCATATTTCCTCCAAATCTCAAAAATTAAGGTTTTTAATATTTTTATTAAAACTCAAGATTTTTAGTGGTTCTAGGGAACGGTATTACATCTCTTATATTTGTCATTCCTGTAATATACATTAACATTCTATCAAATCCAAGTCCAAAACCTGAATGAGGTACACTACCGTATTTTCTTAAGTCTAAATACCACCAGTAGTCTTCTTGATTTAATCCCATTTGTTCTATTTTTTCAACTAATATTTCATAATTATCTTCTCTTTGACTACCACCAACTATTTCCCCTATTCCTGGAGCTAGTAAGTCGACTGCTCTAACTGTTTTATCATCACTGTTTAATTTCATATAAAATGCTTTTATATCTTTTGGATAATCAGTTACAAACACAGGTTTTTTAAAATGTTTTTCAGCTAAATATCTTTCATGTTCTGTTTGTAAATCTATTCCCCACTCAACTTCATATTCAAAATCTTGATTTGCATTTTTAAGAATTTCTATTGCTTCAGTGTATGTAATTCTTGAAAAATTACTATTCATTAAAATATCCAATCTTGTGAATAATTCTTTATCTACAAATTTATTGAAAAATTCCATTTCTTCTTTAGCATTTTCCATAACATAACTTACTATATATTTAATCATTTCTTCTATTACGTCCATATTTACATCTAAATCAGCAAAAGCAATTTCTGGTTCCATCATCCAAAATTCTGCTGCATGTTTTGGTGTGTTTGATTTTTCAGCTCTAAACGTAGGACCAAATGTGTAAGTGTTTTTAAATGCTGTAGCAAATGTTTCTACATTTAATTGGCCACTTACTGTTAAGTTTGCTTCTTTCCCAAAAAAGTCTTGCTTAAAGTCAATGTCCCCTTCACTATTTCTTGGAATATTATTTATATCTAATGTTGTAAGTTTAAACATTTCACCTGCACCTTCTGCATCACTTCCTGTTATTATTGGAGTTTGAACGTACACAAAATTTTTCTCTTGAAAAAATTTATGTATGGCATAAGATAACAACGATCTTACTCTAAACACTGCAAAAAATGCATTGGTTCTTGGTCTTAAATGCGCTATTGTTCTTAAAAATTCAAAAGTATGCCTTTTATTTTGTAGAGGATAATCAGAATCTGCTTTATCGTAAATTTCTATATTTGTTGCTAATATTTCATATGATTGACCTTTACCTTGTGATTCTACAACTTTTCCAGTTACTTTTATAGAGGAAGAAATTGTTAATTTAGATATTTCTTCAAAATTATTTAAAGTTTCATTAAATACTACTTGAATTCCTATGAAAAATGTTCCATCATTTAATTCTATAAATCCAAAGTTTTTTTGACTTCTAATTTTTTTTGCCCAACCATTTAAAGTTATTTCTTTTCCTAAATATTTTTCTGTATTTTTTTGAAGTTCTCTTAATTCTAATAACATAATATTAATATAGTAAAATATATATTTTATATTTCACCATAATCTCCTTTCTATTTCTACTAATTATTTTTAATCTATAAACAATAAAACATTATATCATATTATCGGACGAAATTTAAGTCTAAATATTATACTTCATATGAATATTTTTTTCTTTTGCTTTGACATTATTTATTATAAGTTATTTCTTTAAAATTTCTTTTAATTTTTTTATAAATTATAATATAGAAAAAAGACAGTCAAAATTCATAACTGCCTTTTAATTATATAAAGTTATTATGCTTCTTTTCTTTCTGCATAAATACTTACTTTCTTTTTACCTTTTCCAAAGTCTTCAAATTTAACATATCCGTCAGTTAATGCGAATAATGTGTAATCTCTTCCTAATCCCATATTTGAACCTGCATGGAATTTTGTTCCTCTTTGTCTAACGATTATATTTCCAGCTTTTACTAATTCACCATCATATTTTTTTACACCTAAATATTTAGGATTAGAATCTCTTCCGTTTCTAGTTGAACCTTGTCCCTTTTTTGAGGCAAATAACTGTAAATTTAACTTTAATATCATTTTTCTATACCTCCTTGATAATTAATTTTACATATTCTTTATAATCACTTGCAACTTCTTTTAAATATGAATACATAGACTCAGTTAAAATATGAGTCTTTTCATATTCTTCTTCTGTTAATTCAGATGATTTTAAATCGCAAATAATAATTCCTTCATCCATTTTATATTTTATCTTGCTAAGTTCCAATATTTCTATTAAACCATTGAGAGTCATTTGAGCTGCTGCTGATACACTGGCACAAATTATATCTTCACCATATTCATAGGCATTTGCATGACCACTTATTTTAAAATATATAATTTTTTTATTCTTATTTTCTCTTTGAATTTCTACTTTTATCATTAAAACTCAACTACTTCTAAATTAAACATTAATTGCTTTAATTTCAATAGCAGTGTATTGTTGTCTGTGACCTTTTTTCCTATAATAAGTTTTCTTATTATATTTAAAGTTGATTTTCTTTTTATCTTTACCATGTTCTTTCACTGTAGCAAGTACAGTTGCTGATTCTACTACTGGAGTTCCTACAGTTACTGCATTTCCTTCTCCAACTAATAAAACTTCTTTGATTTCTATATCTGAATTTAATTCAGCTGCTAATTTTTCAACTTTTATCACAGTTCCTACTTCAACTTTATATTGTTTTCCACCTGTTTTAATTACTGCAAACATTCTATGTCCACCTCCATAATATTAAAATCGCTAAATTTAGGTATTAGCTACCTTATTTATGCGTATACTTTAAAATAGTATCATATTTTTGTGATTTTGTCAAATTTATATTTCATCATTAGAAAACTGAAATTCATTTAACTTTAAATTTAATCCTTCATTATGGTTTTATTTATTTAATGCATATTTATAAATTGCTTTTGCAACTCCATTATTTATATTAGTATCTGTTTCATATTTTGCAGCTTTTCTTGCTAATTTAGTAGAATTTCCCATTGCTACACTTATCGAAGCGTACTCAAGCATTTCTACATCATTATTCCCATCCCCTATAGCCATAACTTCACTTTGATTTATTCCTAATCTTTCTGCTAATTTTTTCAATGCACTTCCTTTATGTGCTTCTAAAGGCATTGCTTCTAATATGTATGGCTGGCTACGAGGAAAATTATATTTTTTCCTTATGTCATTTGGCAAATTTTCCTCAAATTCATCTAAATTTTCAATAGTTTCTAAAAACATCGATTTAAACATATTATATTTTCCACTTACTGCTTCTTCTATGGATATAGTTGTTATAGGAGTATATACTAAAGTAGAATCATAAGTCGTATACTTATTCGGTTTTTCTCCATTTTCTCCTACAAAAAAGAATTTATCTTCATTAAATAACGTAAAGTCTAATTTATATTTTCTTGATAATGAATACAGTTCTAAAATTTCTTCTTTTGATAATTTCCAATAATCTATTAATGAATAGTTTTTTGTTTCATGAGTGGAACAACCGTTATTTACTATTATATACTTGTTAGCTTCGCCTAAAGCTAATTCGTTGTACAATGGTAAAGTTCCAAATAATGGTCTACCTGTACTTAATACAACACATATACCCTCACTTATGGCATTTTCTAATGCTTTTTTCTGTTCGTAATCTACATGTTTATCGTTATTTAAAAGTGTCCCATCCATGTCTATTGCAATTAATTTTACCATTTTTTCTCCTTCTTTAATTTAAGTAGTTTCTCATATTTTGATGAACATATTAAAATATGAGAATTTATTATATTATTAAATATAAATTTTGTATTTATCTGTATTATTTTACTTCTTCTAACCATTTTTCTAATATCTCTTTAGAATTTTTAACTTCTGAACCTACTATTGATAATCCTTTTCTAACTTCTGAACTATCACATATTTTTTTTATGTCGTTTACACTTCTACCTAATCCACTTCCTTCGTGTGTACAAATTGGTTTTATCACTTTTCCTGAAAAATCGTATTCTTCTAAAAATGTAAATAAAACCATAGGCATTGTACCACAATAATTTGGATAAGCCAAATATATAGTATCATATTTTTCAGGCTCTTGAAGATATTCATCTAATTCAGGTCTTATATTATTTTGAAAATCATATTTTACTTCTTCTACACATTTATCATATTCATCAGAATATTCTACAACTTGTTTAATATGAAAAACATCTGCTCCTGTTATCTCTTTGAGTGTCTCTACTAACGTTTCTGTGTTTCCTTTTTCAACTGTTTTTATTTTACCTCCAAAATAATTTTCTCCTCTTCTAGAGTAATACGCTATTAATTCTGCCATAATTCCCTCCACTATATTAATTTTAATTTTATAATAAATTATAACATATTTTTTTAATTTATATATTTTTTTATATTAATATTTATTATTTTAATTACAATATAGAACTATTAGAAAGCTTTATTTATAGATATTGTATACTAAAAAAAAAATTCTAAAAAAAATTGTGATTTTAATAAAAATAGTTTATAATTAAAAAATTAAATTCACGATAATGAAAAATGTATTAATTATATATGTACAACTGTTTAGTTTGACTATCAATACTAGCTGTTCGTTAGGAATAAGACACTTTTCTCGTTTTATAAACTACAATGATATTAAAGAATAAAATTATAACATTTTCATTTCAATATATGTTGAACTATAAGATACAAGATAAAATTAAATAGAGGTGTTATAATATTCGTATTTCAAATATGTAAAATTTAAAAATACCAATTCATACACTATCAGTTCAACGTGAACAGATAATTTTACAGATCCTACAAAAAAACTTATAATAAGAAAAATATAAATATTATAAAGATAGTTTATTAATTTTATGTGATTAAAAATCGTCTAAATAAAGAAAAAGTATGTTTCCTAAAAGTAACTCCAATAGTTAATTTTACTAATTAATATAATAAAAATAATCTAAAAAGCAATAATTTAAAAGGATATGTTTTAATAACTGGTACAGAAATTTCAAAATATTAAGTAAAAAAATGAGATATATTTTTTACAATAACATTTGAAACTAAAAAGAGTTAATGTAATTATTTAAGATGTAAAAAATTAAGTTTTTATTATATTTGCGTTTAGGTCAATATCGAAAATAAATAAAAGAAAATTGAGCTAATACTCTAAGAATTAATATGATATTCTATTTTGGTGAAAATGAAGAAAAATAGTGTGTCTTTTGAATGAGGAAAACTCTGAAGATATTTCTAGTAAAGAGGATAAAAAATATAAAAATCAAAAATAATATTATATAAAAAACTGACCATTAAGAAATATATAAAATCATATGATCAGTATTTTTATCAGTTCATCTCTAAAATAATAAAATCAGAATCTAAATCGTATTCTTTCATTATACTAGAAATTCTTTTAATTAGTGTCTCAGAACTTTCATTAGTATAATAAACATAATCATTAAAATTTGAATCTAATTCCGAAGCATATCTACCATTATGATCCTTAAAACATTTTAAATAATTTTCATGATTTTTTTTTGAATTACTCATCAAATCAGAATATTTTAAAATTAAAGGGGATTTTTTCCCAAAAATACGTTTTTGGTTATCAAATATATGCGTGATAGAATAATTATCTGAATTTTTAATCCAACTAATAAATTTTAAAAATACATCTTGCCATGTTCCTACAATGTATTCTTCTGAATCTATTAGCATCTTTTTTGGTTTATTTCCTGTTACAATATCCTTAAAATTTCCTTCTAAAGGAGAGAAAATATTGATTTGATTTGTATTTTGATTCCAATTATTAATACTTTTTCTTTTCTCTGGTAATGGAAAAGTATCTAGGAAGCGTTCAATCATTTTTTTTTGATGTGCTAAAATAGAATCTTCATTCCAAATTTTTGTATTAATAACATCTAATCTATAATGTAATGAAGATGTAGCATATTTATCCTTTTTTTCTTTAAATGGTTTATTTCCTATTTCATTATTAAACTCAGTTAATATAATATTTCCAATATTATGTAAATATTTTTTATGAATACTGCTATAATTTTGACCTAGATCATTTTTCCATTGTTGAGTCAATTTTTGAGGCATTATATGTTCAATTGTTATTTTTTTATCTCTAAAATCTACAGATACCTTTGCAACACTGGTTTCAATTTTTCCCAATATAAATTTAGAGTAACTCTTAAGTTCTTCGTAAAAATTCAAGTCCTTAAAATGATTATATAATTCAGTATCATTAGGCATCCTTAAATTATAATGTTGAGTACTTAGTAGTTCTAACATTGTTGTTCTATTATCCGCAATTTCATTAATTCTTTTAGACAGAGACGGAATATTTTTATTTTCTCCTTGTGATAATTTCAGTACTCTTCTCCTAATTAAATAAGTTCGAATAGTTTCCAATGTTTCAACTAATTGATTATCATTTATTATTTTTAAATGTTGGTGGTGCTCAAATAATCCAAGAACAAATGGTTTAAATGGCTCAGTTTTAATATCAGAAAATATATTTTTTAAAAGTTCACAAATTTTGTCGTTAACTAACGGGTCTGAAGAAATACTATCTGTTATATTATCTGAAATAATCCATTTGTACCACGATACAAATCTAACAATATCATTAACAAAATCCATTTTATTTTTAAAGTTTTCTACAAAAGATTTGAAAATTTGATATAGTTCCTTTGTGTTGCTTTCACTAACTACTTTAAGATCTGTTCCAAGTTTATATTGCAAATAATCTCTAAAAAATTTTGAAGTATAATCTTCAAAATTTTCCTCAATTTTAGGATACCAAATTTTTTCGTAAACATCAGATTGTTCACTACTTAACATTTCTAGCAGTACATAATTTCTTACTAAATCTGATAAAGAAAGAGGCTTACCAAGAGAATTTAAAGTTTCAAATATAATTTGTGGATCTTCACCTTTAAAGGGACGTTCATCTAAAAATATTAGAGCAACATTAACTCTTGAAAGAGCAGTTAAATAATTTTCAAAAGTAAATGAATGAGATTTAATTTTTTTTAAAAACAATTCATAGGCAGTTCCTATGATACTTGCAGTTAATACACCCTTTACTAATTTTTTATATGTCTCCCAATCTTTTGTTACTTGTTTTAATTTAATTTTATCTTCAAAAGAAGATGAATTATTCTTCAAATAGTATTCGTTAATATGAGATTTTTCTTTTTTGTCTTCTGTATAATCTCTTAATGCAATTAAAAAAATTAGAGTCGTGGTTAGACGTTGTTGACCATCAATTACTATGCTCCTAGTAGCAAATTTTTCTTTTTCCGTTTTAATTACAATCGTTCCAAAAAAATGTTCAAGTTTATCAGTTTGTTTAGAATCTAGTTCACTTTCAATTATTCTAACAATATCATCAAAATATCTATCAATTTCATTTTTTCCCCAAGCATATGCACGTTGAAATGGTGGAATAAAAAACGATGTATTATTCTGGGTTAATACGTCATTTATACTTTGATTATCTGTTTTCATTACAATATCCCCCCAATGTATCTTGATTAAAATAATTTTCTCCTCTTCTAGAGTAATACGCTATTAATTCTGCCATAATTCCCTCCATTATATTAATTTTAATTTTATAATAAATTATAACATATTTTTTTAATTTATATATTTTTTTATATTAATATTTATTATTTTAATTGAAATATAAAACTATTATAAAGCTTTATTTATGGATATTGTATACTAAAAAAAAAATCAAAAAAAATTGTGATTTTAATAAAAATAGTTTATAATTAAAATAGAATTTTTTTTATTAATCAAGGAGTTTTAAAATAAAAATAATAAAAGGAGAATAACCATGTTAACTATTGCCTACATTGGAAACGGTAAAAGTACCAATCGTTATCATTTACCATTTTCAATAAAAGTAAAAGATATTAAAATCAAGACAATATATTCGCCATCTCCAAACTCTTGGGAACATATTGAAGGAATTATTTATACAAACAAAATAGAAGATGTTTTAAATGATGAAGAAATTCAGTTAATTGTACTTGCTATTCCAGCAAGTTATCACTACGAAGTAGCCAAACAATGTTTAGAGTCAGGTAAACATACTTTAGTTGAAAAACCTTTTACTGAAACATCTACTCAAGCACGTGAACTTTTTGATATCGCTAAGAAAAAAGGTCTTTTTATTCAAGCTTATCAAAATAGAAGATTTGATTCTGACTTCTTAACTGTTCAAAAAGTTATTAATAGTGGTGTTTTAGGTGATATTTTAGAAGTAGAGATGCACTTCGATTATTTTCGCCCTGAAATACCAAAATCTGTTAAAAAATATTCTATTAATTCTAGTTATCTTTATGGGCATGCTTGTCATACTGTTGATCAAGTTATCTCATTTTTTGGTAAACCAGACCATATTCACTACGATGTTCGACAATTACTCGGTAAAAATCGAATGAATGATTATTTTGATCTTGATTTTTACTATGGTATTACAAAAGTTTCTATAAAATCTAGTTATTTTAGAATAAAAGAGCGTCCTAGCTTTATTATATATGGTAAAAATGGTATGTTTGTCAAAGTAAGTAAAGATCGTCAAGAAGAAGATTTAAAAAAATTCTATATGCCTAATAATATCGACTTTGGTTTGGATAAACCAGAACACTACGGTACCCTTACTTACATTGATAGTCAAGGAGTTTATCATGAAGAATCAGTTATTACTGAAATAGGTGATTACAGCCACATTTATCAAGGTGTTCATGATACTATCATTAACGGGGCTGATAAAATTATAAAAGATGAAGAAACAATTCTTCAAATTGAAATACTAGAAGAAGGTATACGACGTATGAATAAGAATTAAATATACCTTTTTAGTAGTAAAATATCTGTTCGACGTAATAAATTAAACCACGTATCTACATTAAATTTTTCTTATATTAAAAAACCTTTGGGTAACATGCTGATTTAACATATGTTATCCAAAGGTTTATATGAATTTTTTTCTCTAGTATAAACTACTATAATCAGTATTTTATGCTTCTTTTTTAGCCATAATATCTTTTACTTTCATAAGTCTTATAATGTTTCCTCTTTCATTTTCGTCTAGTTTCATTTGAATATATTTTATTGTTTCTTGATATTGGGGTATAGTCATATATTCCAAAGCATTAACACGACGTCTTGTTTTTTCTACTTCATCTGCCATTAACTGACATGCTTTTTCAATTTCAGATAGTTCCAATAACTCATCCATTATTTCATTCAATCCTTCAATAGCATCATCTAAATCTGCTGATGTTTGAGCGTATCCATAAGGATATATTGAACCAGCTAAATTTTCATTATCTTTTATAAAAGTCATTTTAGGCACATTAACGCTCATTATATTTTTCATTTTTATTTTTAAACTAATTTTTTCTTTTGGATAAAGAATAGCGTTTTCAAGCATTTCATCTGACATTACTCCTCTTGAAAGTAAAAAATCTTTAAAAGAATTTTGAAGTTTTTCTTCCACTTTTTCTCTTAATTTTTTATTTTCTTTTATCATCTCAATGAACTGTCTCATTAACTCATCCTGTTTATCCTTTAATAATTTATGACCTCTAACAGCTGTTTTTAAACGTGTTTTTAATCTAGTTAACTCCATTCTAGTTGGATTTACATTTAACCTAGCCATAATTATTCATCTCCTAAAGGCAAGTATTTTTCTAAATACTCATCTCTAATTCTCTTTAATTCAGTTCTAGGGAGTATTTTTAATAATTCCCATCCTAAATTTAAAGTTTCTTCAATTGTTCTATTTTTTTCAAATCCTTGAGCTATATATTGCTCTTCAAATTCTGTTGTAAATTTAACAAAGGCTTTATCTGTATTTGATAATGCTGATTCTCCTAAAATTACTGATAACTCTTTTGCTTCTTTTCCAGTAGCATAAGCTGCAAATAATTGGTTCATAGTGTCTGCATGATCTTCCCTTGTTTTATTTTTTCCAATTCCTTTATCTTTCAATCTTGAAAGTGAAGGTAATACATCTATTGGTGGCATTAGATTTTGTTTATATAAATCTCTTGATAATATTATTTGCCCTTCTGTTATATATCCAGTCAAATCTGGAATTGGATGTGTTTTATCGTCTTCTGGCATAGTTAATATAGGAATTTGAGTAATTGATCCTTCTCTACCTTTAATTCTTCCCGCTCTTTCATATAGAGTTGATAAATCCGTATATAAATATCCTGGATATCCTCTTCTTCCTGGTACTTCTCTTCTTGCTGCTGATACTTCCCTCAAAGCTTCACAGTAATTAGTTAAATCTGTTAAAATTACTAATACGTGCATTCCTTTTTCAAAAGCTAAATATTCCGCACAAGTAAGAGCCATTCTTGGTGTAGCTATTCTTTCTATTGCTGGATCATTTGCTAAGTTCATAAATAATACTGCTCTATCTATTGCACCAGTTTTTGTAAAATCGTCAATAAAAAATTGAGCTTCTTCAAAAGTAATTCCTATAGCACCAAATACTACTGCAAATTTAGAATCTGCACCTAAAACCCTAGCTTGTCTTGCTATCTGTGCAGCAAGCTCAGCATGAGGAAGTCCAGAACCAGAAAATATAGGTAATTTTTGTCCTCTAACAAGAGTGTTTAGTCCATCTATAGCTGAAACTCCAGTTTGAATAAATTCAGAAGGATAATCTCTTGCAACAGGGTTAATAGCAATTCCTTCTATATCCAAGGTTTTTTCAGGGATTATTTTAGGACCATTATCTTTTGGTCTACCTAATCCATCAAATACTCTTCCTATCATATCTTCAGATACTCCTAATGATAAAGGTCTCCCTAAAAATCTAACTTTAGAATCTTTTAAGTTTAGTCCAGCAGAACTTTCAAACAATTGAACCATGGCTTTATCACCATTTACTTCTAAAACTCTTCCTCTTCTTAGTTCACCTCTTTGAGTTTCTATTTCAACTAATTCATAGTATTTTATTCCTTCAACTCCTTCAACAACCATCAAAGGACCAACTACTTCACTAATAGTTTTATATTCCTTAAGCATCTAATACACCTCCTTCATTTAAAAGATTATCAATTTCATTTTCTAAGTCTTTTTCCATATCACTGATTTTGCTTAATTCTGATTCTGGCAAATATTTTGCCCTTGAAATTTTTTCTCTAACAGGTAAATTAACAATTTCTTTTAAGTAAGCACCATTATTTAATCCTCTTAACCCTTCATCATAAAATTTCAATACTATGTCAAGCATCTTATTTTGTTTATTTAGTGAAGTATACGTATCAGATTCCATAAACGCATTTTGTTGTAAATAATCTTCTCTTATAGATTTTGCAACTTCTAATTTCAATTGATCTTTTTCTGAAAGTGTATCTTTACCTACTAATCTTACAATTTCTTGTAAACTATTTTCCTCTTGTAATAATGACATTGCTCTTGCTCTATTTTTAGAAAATTCAGGTCCTATGTTTTCATCCATCCAACCATCTACTTTTGTTTGATATAATGTGTAAGAATTCAACCAATTAATAGCTGGAAAATGTCTTCTATACGCCAAATTTGCATCTAATCCCCAGAACACTTTAACTATTCTAAGAGTTGCTTGAGACACTGGTTCTGAAATATCTCCACCTGGAGGCGAAACTGCACCTATTACTGTTAAAGCTCCTTCTCTTCCATCTTTACCTAAACAAATAACTTTCCCTGCTCTTTCATAAAATTCTGCCGCTCTTGAACCTAAATACGCTGGATAACTTTCATCTCCAGGCATTTCTTCAAGTCTTCCTGACATTTCTCTTAAAGCTTCTGCCCATCTTGATGTAGAGTCAGCCATTATTGCTACTGAATATCCCATATCTCTAAAATATTCAGCTATAGTAATCCCTGTATAAATACTTGCTTCCCTTGCAGCAACTGGCATATTTGAAGTATTAGCAATAAGAACTGTTCTTTTCATTAATGATTCTCCTGTTTTAGGATCTATTATTTCAGGAAATTCCATAAGAACATCTGTCATCTCATTTCCACGTTCTCCACACCCAACATAAACTATTATTTCAGCATCTGCCCATTTAGCCATTTGATGTTGAACTACCGTTTTCCCTGATCCAAATGGTCCAGGAACACAAGCTGTTCCACCTTTTGTAACTGGGAAAAAAGTATCTATTACTCTTTGTCCTGTTATTAAAGGTGCTTCAGGATTTAATTTTTTTGCATATTTTCTACCTTTTCTTACAGGCCATTTTTGCATCATTTGAATATTAACATCTCCATTTTCAGTTTCTACCACCGCTACTGTGTCGACAACTGTAAAATTTCCTTTTTCAATGGATTTAATCGTACCTTCTACTCCTAAAGGAATCATTATTTTATGGCTTACTACTGGTGTTTCTTGGACTGTACCTATTATATCCCCAACTTGAACTTTATCTCCAGCAGATACAGTTGGTACAAATTCCCATTTCTTTTCTCTATTTAAAGACGGTATTTCGATACCTTTATTTAAAAAATCTCCCGCTATATCTTTAAACGCTTCTAGCGGTCTTTGAATACCATCAAACATTACTTCTAACAGTCCAGGACCTAATTCTACACTTAATTGTTCTCCTGTGGAAAATACAGGTTCTCCTGGTCCTATCCCAACAGTTTCTTCATAAACTTGTATAGAGGCTCTATCTCCTCTCATTTCTATTATTTCTCCAATAAGCTTATTATCAGAAACCTTAACTACATCATATACATTTGCTTCGTCCATTCCCTCAGCAACAACAAGAGGTCCTGATACTTTTATTATTTTTCCTACTTTCAACGAAAATCTCCTTCTTTCTTCAAAGTTTTAGAAGTATATTATTATATTAGAATATATTTGAGCCTATTGCTTTTTCTACATAATCACTTATTTTTTTCATACCTATACCTAAAGTACCTTGATTACTTGGTATTAAAATTACTGCAGGAAGAATTTCTTTATTATATCTTTCAATAGTATCTTCAATTAAAGCAGCAATTTGCTCTGTTACAAATATTATTCCATACTTTTCATTAGCTAGAGTATCTATTGTTCTTCTAGCTTCTTCTTTATTAGTTACAGGATATACATCTACACCTACGGCTTTAAAAGCTAAAATAGAATCTTTATCTCCTACTACACCTATTTTATGCATATGTATCACGCAACCTTTCTTTTACTTTATCAGGGCTTATATTATTTATTTTACTTACCATAATCATTCTAATAGCATTTATTTCTCTTTCTTTAGCTACTAAATAAGTAAACAATGGCTCTGGTCCAAATACAATGTATTTGGAATCTCTGTTTAGTTCCATTAAATAATTTTCTGCAATTTTTTCAAGTTCTGATAATCTTCCTGTTTCATTAAATGATTCTACTCCTCGTAATAAATACGTTCCTATTTTTTCTTTTTTCAATTTATTTGCTATTATTTCAGTATTGTCATTTAATAAAGATACTATTTTATCTTTAGATATTGTTCCTCCTTCATGGATTACAGTTTCTAAAAATTTCAAATCTCTATTTTGTTTTTTTACTCTTAATAAAGTTATTACATTTTGAAAATCTATAAGTCCTTCTACATAAGCTTTCATTACATCTACATTTATGTCTTTAACAATACGAATTAAATGTTTATAGTAATATTTATCAGCTATTATATCAATTCTTTGTGGATCTTTTTTATCTTCAAAATCTTTTTCAACTTCCAACATTGTAGATGTAAATTCATTAGGTAAATCATCATAATTCTTTATATCAAAAGCTACTTTCAATTTATCAGCTTTTACTGTACCTGCATCCATAAGTAGTTCTGAAAAATCTTTTCCTAATAATTTGCCTTTTAATAGTACTTTTAAATTATGATAGTCGTACTTTAATGAAAGAGTATCAACTATTTCTCTATCTTTACTCATTTCTTTAATTACTGAAAAAACTCTTTCTGTTTCTCTTTTTAGTATTTTCTCATAATTATTTACATTTTTTATATCTGACATACTGTGAGAATATTCTGTTTCTCCCAATAATTTTAAAACTTCTTCGGGAGTACTAGATTCTATCATTCTCTCAAGTTTATTTTTCGTTAAAAGTCTTTTTTCAAAAACTCTAACCGTTACGACGCTACGTCCGTAATCCATTCTGTCCATATATTTCTCCCTTATTTTAAATTATACATTTTAGGAGAATAGAAGTTTAGATATTTCAACTTCCAATTCATCTCTCATAAAGTCTAATTTAACTTCAAATGTATAATTTTCTTGAATTCCATTTTCCTCTAAAATAAATCCCGAACTTACAAATTCTGTTTCAGATACTTTTAAGTTTAAAAATACCTCTTTTACTTTATTTAAATATGATTTTTTTACTATTAATTTTTTATTTTCATTTATTTTCAATAAATCTATATTTTTTTTCAAATAATTTATATATTCTTCTTCATTCATATTAACAAGTTTTTCTTTTAACTTATCTATTACTTTATCTATCACAACTTGTTTTGATTTTAATTTTTCATTTCTCACTTTTAAACTTGCATTTGACTTTATTCTCTCAGTGAGAAGTTCTCTTTCTCTAACAGCAGATTCTATTATAATTTCTTTTTTTGAATCAACTTTTTTCATTTCTAATTTATATTTTTCATCAGCTGTAACTTGAGCTTTTTTCACAATATCAGCAGCCTTTTCTTTAGCATCATTTAATATTTTTGATGTTAAATTATCAAAATTAGACATTATTTCACATCCCCTCTAATATTAATTAAATGACACCATAAGAAGAATAATAGATACAACAAATGCTAATAATGCATAAGTTTCAACCATTACTGCGTATACAACCCCTTTTGCTGATTGTTCTTCATTTTTAGCTAATAAACTTACACCAGCTGCTGCAACTCTACCTTGAAATACTGCTGATCCATATCCTGCAATAGCTATTGGTAAACAAGCCATGAATATATATATTCCTTCTACTAAACTCATATCAGGTTTTAATCTTAAAAATACCATAAGTCCAATAACAAATCCATATAACCCTTGTGTTCCAGGTAATAATTGAAGAATTAATGATTTAGCAAACTTTTCTGGCTCTTCAGCTATAAGTCCTGCAGCCACTTCACCTACTATTCCTACTCCTTTTGCTGATCCTACTCCTGATAAAAATGTTGCTGTAGACGCTCCTAAAGCTGCCATAAGAATTCCTGCGTTTTCTATTAAAAATGTTGACATGTTCATTTTTTTTCCTCCTAAATTTTATTATTTTTTATTTTAATATTTTTTATTAATTTATTTTTTTAATCTTTTATATTTATATACTTACTTTCTGTTCTAAATTCTTTAAATGGTTTTCCACCACCTTCATAAAATTTTCCAAAAAATTCTACGTATATTAATCTTGATGTATGTACGTATGCTCCTAAAAACGAAATGAACATATTAAATAGATGTCCTCCTATAAATACTACAGGAACAAATACCATTCCTATCCAAGTTGTACTTAGCATTCCTGATATCATATTCATCGCCTGAGCAATGAATCCTCCTGATAATCCAAGAGCCATAAGTCTAGAATAAGATACAAAATCTCCTACATAACTTGAGATTCCATAAAGACTGTAAAGTCCTCCTCCAAATTTTCCTCCTATGCTTTTAGCTTCTCTCCCACCAGTTAGGAAAATTCCGAGCATACCTATTATCATTACCCACATTGAAATATTGGATACATTTGATCCTAATTTTAAAGGTCCTGAAATTAATGTTACAATTCCTCCAGTAATTGCCATATACCAAAGCACTACGTCATAAATAGCATCAATAGTCTTTCCAGATTTTATTAGTAAGTAGGCTTTTACTCCTAAACCAAAAAATATGTGTATAAGTCCAAAGAACATTGCTCCTATTAATATTCTCTGAAATTCAGTAGAAGGATTTATTAATTTCCATACTCCCGGTATCTCTAATCCAAAATACGACCCATATAATACTCCCCATAATATTACTGAAAAGCTTAAATATAAGAAGAATTGTACCATATCTCTCATTTTATTATTTAAATTTACAAATTTTAGTGCAAACAATGCTGATAATAATAATACTAAACCGTATCCAGCATCTGCTCCCATCATTCCAAAAAATAAAATGTAAAAAGGCGTTAATAATGGAGTAGGATCTACTTCATTATATTTTGGATAAGCATACATTCCTGTTAAACTTTCAAATGTTTTAACAACTCTATTATTTTTCAATTTAATAGGTACTGTCATATCATCTTTATCTGCTTCTTCAAAAGTTACATAATAATCATCTCCTGTAACTTCTTTTATTGCTTTTTCAAATTTTTCCATTTTTTCTGTTGGTATCCAACCATTTATTATACAAGTATTCGAGGTTTTAGCTAATTTTTCTGTTTCAATTATTCTTAATTTTTTATTTTTCAAATATTCATAAACAGCTTCTAAATTTCCTAATTCCTTGTCATATCCTTTTATTTTTTCTTTTATTTCACGTTTTTCTTTTCTTAAATTTTCAATTTTAATTTTCAATTGCTCAATGTAAACTTTTGGAACTTCTTCTATATTTAAATCTGTAATAGAAAAGTTTCCTGTTCTAAAAGCTTCATTCAATTTTTCTTTTTCTTCATTTCCCGAATGAGAGATAACTAAATAATAAACATCTTCTTTTGTTACATTAAGTTCTTCATAATGCGAATACTCAAGTTCATTCATTTTAGTTAAAAATTGATTTTTTAATTTTAAAGGAACTATCCCTAAATATCCATTAGTTGTTTTCAATTGTTTTAAAACTTTAGGATTTATATCTAACTTTTTCCATAAAGATATATTTTCTAATTCTGTATATTTTTTTGAAATTTCAGAATTCAATTGATTTTTCTTTGAACCTAGATCTCTTAATTTAAAATAAGTGTCTTTCCAATTATATGCTTCGATTTTTTTGGCTAATTCTTCAAAAGTGTAATTATCATTCCCTTTCATAATTGCCTTTAAACCTTTTTCAGAAACATGATACTTTTTTACAAGTGAAATAGCATTACTAACTCCATTAATTCGTTCTTCTACTCTTACTAACTCTTCGTTATTAATAATTTTTTTAATGAAAGTTTTTTC
>JAGOWQ010000006.1 GCA_018060185.1 Leptotrichiaceae bacterium
TAACACCATCAACTGGACTCGTGATTTCAGATTTTATTAATGATAAGTCTTCTTGTAATGTAGCTAATTCTAACTGTGCTGTTTCAAGTGCTATTCTCGCATCAGAAAGATTAACTTTTGATTCTCCTCCTATTTTTACTAACTCTTCAGCATTTCTTACATTTCTTTGATATTTTTGTATTTCTAATCTCTTCATTTCAATTTTTCTTAAAGTTTCATTTTTATCTACAGGATAGAATGTAACGACAACATCACCTTTTTTAACATTATCACCCGCATTAAAGTTAACTTTTTCAACCCTTTGTGATGCTGTTGTATAAACGGATATTACATTATCAGAAACTACCTGTCCTGTTTTTTCAGTAGAAAGACTTATATCTCCTTTTTCTACAGTCATTACCTCGTATTCTTTTTCTTCACTTTTTTTTCCACACGATACAACCAAAAATAGTGTTAAAAATAAAAATGAAAACATTTTTTTCAAATTTAACTTCTTATTTTTATTATAAAAAGTTACACTTGTATTACTCACAAAATCACCTCTTTATTATGTTATTTTATTATTTATAGTATTTTATCTTTCTCGTAAATGCTGCTAATTCATTTTTTGCAGTTATATAAGCTATTTTTGCTTTTTCGTAGGAATTTCTTTTTTCTACATAATTTGAAAATGTATCTGTTCCAAGCTCATACTTTTTGGAATAAATTTCATAATCTGCTTTAGTTATTTCTACTGCCTTTTGTTTAATCACTTCATCAGTTTGATAAGTGGTATAATTTATCATTTGTTGTCCTACATTTGAAACTAGTTCACTTTTCTTTTGTTCGTACTCTAATTTCAATTTTTCAGATTCATTTTTTAAATCCTCTAAAGTATCATTATACATTTTTATAGTTTTTGTAACTCCTAATCCTATAACTAAATTTTTCTTTTCAAAATCATAACCCACATCTGCACTGACTACAGGATATTTATAATCAAATTTTTCTTTTTCATATTTTGTACTATTTAATGTTTCGTTCAACTTAATATTTTCAGCTTCATTTAATCTTAAAGCATAAAAGTCTTCTTTATTTAATTCTATTTTTACTAGCTCATCAAGTTTCCCATTTTTAGGCAATTCTACATTATATATTATAAACTTCTCACCTAAAATTTTTAATTCTTTTTCTAAATTATCATATTCAAGTTGAGAAGTCTCGTATTCATATTTTGCAAGATCATAATCATACTTAGAAGAAGTACCTAGTTGATATTTCCTAGTTAATATATCATAATCTTTTTTCTTTCCATTTAAATTTATTTTTCCTTGACTTATTTCTTCTTCTTTATTTTTATAATTTTTATATAAGTCAATTAAATCCCTTATTTCAGTATTTTTTTTAGTTTCATTTGTAATTTTTTGTATGTCTTTTTGTATTTCATTGGACTTTCTATTGTATTTAATATTACTATAGAAAAAGTCATTTATATTTTTATTGACCCCTACCTTATTTGATGTAAATTCATTATTTGTGAAATTATAACCATTCTTATAATAAACTAAACCATATTTAATAGTATTTTCTAAACTAACTCCTTCGTATACTCCACTTGTAGTATATTCATTACTAGAAGTTATTGAAATTTCATTCCAATCCCCATTTTTATAAAGTTTATCTTTTATATCGTATTTTTTTAGATTTACTTCATTTATTTTAGTAGTATACGACTTTTCTTCATATTCTTTTATAACATCATCGATATTTTTTCCATAATTTAAAATACTTATAATAAGAAGTAAAGATAATTTCCAATTTTTTTTAATATTCTTAGAAAATATGTTTTTCATACTAACTCCCTTCATATATTTAAATATAATTCTAACATTTTTTACTTAGAATAAGCTTTTCACATGTATTATTAAAACATTTTATTTTGACAAATTTGTGTTTTTATACTTTAATAAATCTTAGAAATATGCACAATAATTATATATAAATAAAAATATTTATATTTACAATTTTGAATATTTGTTCTATAATATCATATAAATTACAAATTAAAGGAGCATATATGTCTGAATACAAAAAATTCGATTTTAAAAAATTATATTTCATATTATACATAGCACTTGTATTACTACTTGTATTTTTATTATTTAAATTGGGTATTTTTTTACTTCCCTTTTTAATAGCAGTGTTTTTATCTATACTAATACAACCTATTTCAAGATTCTTAAAAAATAAATTAAAATTTTCTCATAAACTATCTACAATAGTTTCTATAGTATTATTTTTGATTTTATTTTTTGGATTTATAAGCATTTCTACCTTGAAACTAATTGAAGAAATTTATAATTTATCTCAAAATTTGAATTATTACGCTGATGAATCAAAGAAAATATGGAATTCAGGGATTGATCAAATATATTCTTATTTAGGATATTTACCAGATGGATTTACAAATGAAATAAAAGGCACTATCAATGAACTTATATCAATGGGAACAGCCAAAGTTGGAATATTTTTTACTAAATTGATAAATGTAATTACTTCTATTCCAACTGTAATTTTATATATTTGTATAACAATATTATCTACTTTTTTCATGAGTTTAGATAAAACTAAAATAATTAGTTTTTTGGAACAACAATTTCCAAAAATTTGGTTAGAAAAATTATATAATATTAAAAGAGAAATGTTTACTGTTTTAGGCTCTTATGTTAAAGCTCAAATTATATTAATGACAATATGTTTCATTGAATTATTAGTTACATTAAATTTATTATCATTTTTAAAATTTAATGTTAAATACCCATTGTTAATGTCAATAATAATATGTATCGTAGATGCTCTTCCAATTTTAGGAGCAGGAGCTATTTTACTTCCGTGGCTAGTTCTTAGTCTTTTTTTAAAAGATTTTTCATTAGCTTTAGCACTTTTATGTGTATATTTGCTTGTTTTATCTGTTAGACAAATGTTAGAACCAAAATTAATAAGTGAAAATATAGGAGTTCATCCTCTAATAACACTTATTTCAATGTATTCTGGTTTTAAAATTTTAGGAATTGTAGGATTTCTAGTTGGACCTATTGTAATGATTATACTAAAAAATGTATTTTCTAAAGAATTGGAAATTGGATTTTTTAAAGAAATATTTGGAGATGGAAATTCTAATAATACTAACGATAAGAATAAAAATGATGAAAATGGTAATATAGAAAAGGATAAAGAAAATTTAGATATTCCAGAAAAATATAAATCTGAATTTATTGAAACTAAAAAAGGTTAAAAGGTAATAAAAAAATTATTTATAGTATTAAAAATATACGAAACTCATTTTATAATTTATAAAATAAGTTTCGTATTATAATTTTAAAATATAATTTGTGTAATTATGTAAAATATATAGTAGATTTTAGTAAATTCCTATATCTTTTCTAAAATATATTCCATCAAATTTAATTTTTCCAATCAAACTATATGCATTTTTTCTAGCTTCTTCCAAAGTTTTCCCAAGACCGACTGCATTTAGTACTCTTCCACCATTTGTTAAGAAATTTCCATTTTCATCTGATTTTGAGCCTGCTAAAAATAATATATTTTCTTCGTTCTCTGTATATTCTTCTATTCCCAATATTAAATTACCATTTTCATAATTTTCTGGATAACCTGCTGAAGCTCCTACTACGCAACAAGAATGCAAAGGTTTCCATTTTATTTCTACTTCCGATAATTTTTTGTCAAATGCTTTTGATATTAATTCTAATAAATCATTTTCTAAAAGAGGTAATACTGCTTGAGTTTCAGGGTCACCCATCCTCATATTATATTCTAGTAAATAAACACCTTTTTTAGTTATCATTATCCCAAAAAAAATAACTCCTTCAAAATCCATTCCCTCATTTTGAATTCCATTTAAAGTAGGATTCATTATTTCATTTTTAAATTCTTCAAATATTGAATCAGTGACATATGGATTAGGACTTATAACTCCCATTCCTCCTGTATTTAATCCTGTTTCATTTTCACCAATTTTTTTATGATCTTTAGCTGATATTAGCGGTACTATTATCTTACTATCTGTAAATGATAAAATAGAAGCTTCTACCCCGTCTAAAAACTCTTCAATCACTACTTTATCTCCTGCAGACCCAAATTTTTTAGTTATCATAATATCATCTATAGCTTTTATTGATTCATCTAAATCTTTTGCTATAATAACTCCTTTTCCTGCTGCAAGTCCACTTGCTTTTATTACCACTGGAAAATTTTTATAATTACTTAAAAATTCTTTTGCATTATTAAAATCATCAAAAATTTCATAAATCGCTGTTTTAATACCATATTTTTTCATAAAATCTTTAGAGTATACTTTACTACCTTCAAGAATTGCAGATTTTTTATTAGGACCAAATATTTTTAGTTCATTTTCTTTAAACTTATCTACTATTCCTTGAACTAATAATTCCTCACTTCCAACTATTGTTAGATCTATATTATTTTCCTTTGAGAAGTTTACATATTCATCTATATCGTTGGAAAGCTCTATTATTTCTGCATTAGGAATTAATTTAATGACTGCATTTCCAGGAGCAATAAATATTTTTTCAATCTTTTTATTTTGTGATAGCTTCCAAGCGATTGCATGCTCTCTACCACCCGAACCTACTATTAGTATTTTCATTTAAATCTCCTTTTTAGAATTTTGTATTCATAAAATTTAATTTTTAATAGTTTTAATTTTAATGTTTAAAATGTCTTATCCCAGTAAATACCATACTTATTTTATGTTCATTGCAAGCATCAATACTTTCTTTATCTCTCATAGAACCACCAGGTTGTATTATAGCTTTTATACCATATTTCGCAGCTTCATCTACACAATCTCTGAATGGGAAAAATGCATCTGAAGCTAAAACAGAGCCGTCTTTTGCATGTTTCAATGCATGAATTGTTGACCATATTCTATTTGTTTGACCATTTCCAATACCTTTTGCCATACCGTCTTTAACTACAACTATTGCATTAGATTTAACATGTTTTACTACTTTCATTCCTAAAATCATATCATTTTTTTCTTGCTCTGTAGGCTGTTTTTCTGTAACAATTTCCATTTCACCTATCATCTTTGTATTAGCTTCTTGAACTAATATTCCACCATCAACTTTAACATATTCAAATTTATCTTTTGGAAGTAAAATTTTACATTCTATCAGTCTTAAATTTTTTTTACTTTTTAATATATTTAAAGCTTCTGATGAAAATGAAGGAGCAATTACTATTTCTAAAAATATTTTACTTAATTCTTGTGCTGTTTTAGCATCTACCTCTCTATTTATAGCAACTATCCCTCCAAAAATAGATACAGGATCACATTCATAAGCTTTCGTATAAGCTGTTAATACATCATCTCCCACAGCTACTCCACAAGGTGTAGAATGTTTTACCGCACATACCGCTGTTTCATCAAATTCTCCCACAACTTTCCATGCTATATCCATGTCTCTTATATTATTAAAAGATAGCTCTTTTCCGTTTAATTGAACAAAATCTTTCATACTTCCCTTTTCTGTCGTTGAAGTATAATAGGCTGAACTTTGATGTGGATTTTCACCATATCTCAAATCAAATTTTTTCTCGTATGAAATATTTAAATATTTCGGATATTCCTCTTCTAAAAGAAAATTTGAAATCGCAGCATCGTAAGCAGAAGTTAAATTAAAAACTTTTCCAGCGAGTTTTTTCTTTGTTTCAAAAGACACTTCTCCATCATTTTCCATTTCATGCCTTACTACACTATAATCTTCTATATTACAAATTACTGTTACATCTCTAAAAGATTTTGCCGCAGATCTAAGCATTGTAGGTCCACCTATATCTATAAATTCTATTTTTTCATCAAATGACTTATCGCTTTGAACTTCTTTGAAAAAAGGATAAAGATTAACTACGACAAAATCAATAGTTTCAATTCCTTCTTCTTTTATATTTTTCATATGTTCTTCATTATCTCTTATTGCTAATATCCCTCCATGGATATTTGGATGTAATGTTTTTAATCTTCCATCAAGCATTTCTTTTAAATTTGTAACTTCTGAAATCTCAATTATATTAAGTCCATTTTCTTTTAAATATTTATATGTTCCTCCTGTAGAAATTATTTCTATATTTTTTTCATATAGAAATTTTGCAAATTCTAGTACACCAGTTTTATCAAATACACTTATTAAAGCCCGTTTTTTCAATTTTTACACTTCCTTTTCTAATTTTTATTAAATTATATTTTAAACTTCATCTTAATTTAATTTATTACATTTCCCCATTTTTTAGATTCTTTCAATAATATTTTTAACAACGCTTTTTTATTAATATTTTAAATTTTAGTATCTGAATATACTTAATTTATTATACACCATATTAATTTATAAGTACTATTTATCCTTCTAATAACATTTTTATCCCTTTTATTATTAGTACATGTTCTTTTTCTAATAGTCTTTTCTGTAATATTTCAGGAGTATCATCTTCAAATACTGGAACTTTATCATTAATTATAATTTCGCCTGTATCTATTCCAGTATCTACAAAATGAATTGTACACCCACTTTCTTTTTCTTTATTTGCTATAACAGCTTCATGAACTTTCATTCCATACATTCCTTTTCCTCCATATTTTGGAAGAAGAGATGGGTGTATATTTATTATTTTTCTTTTCCATTTATGTATAAAATTTTCAGATAAAATGGATAAATATCCTGCTAATATTATATAATCAGTTTTTTTATCGCTACTTTCCAATATAGAGTCAATTTCATTTGATAAATTTTTGCCAAATAACTTCCTATCTAACATAATATTTTTTATCTTGTAATTATTAGCCCTTTCTAATCCATAGCAAGGTCTATCACCAATAACATAAGAAATCTCACAATTTAAATTTTCTGATTCAATATTGTCAATTATTGCTTGTAAATTTGAACCACCACCAGAAACTAAAACTGCTATTCTTTTTTTATTATTTATTTCAGACATAATTTACAATCACCTTTACTTATATATCCAATTTCATAGGCATCTTCTTCATTTTCAGATAAAATACTAATAGCTTTTTGAACATCATTTTTATTAATTATTACAATAAATCCTACTCCCATGTTAAATGTACCCCACATTTCTTCCTCTTTAACGATTGAAAATAGCTCATGCTTGAATAAAGTATGAATTTTTATTTTTGATTTATCAATATTTGCACAATATCCTTCTGGAATTGTCCTAGGTACGTTTTCTATAAGTCCACCACCTGTTATATGTGCCATACCTTTAATTTCTATTTTCTCCATTAACTTTTGAACAGCATTAACATAAATTTTAGTGGGAGTTAGTAACCATTCCCCTATTGATTTCCCTTCATATTCTTCATTTAAATTAGAAAATACCTTTCTTAATAATGAAAACCCATTACTGTGTGCTCCACTTGATGAAATGGCTATAATAACATCATTTTCTTCAATTTTACTTCCATTTATTATTTTATCTTCCTCAACTACTCCTACAGTAAATCCAGCAATATCATAGTCACCATCATCATAAAATCCTGGCATTTCAGCAGTTTCTCCACCTACTAATGCTAAATTACCTTGTGTACAACCCTCAACTACACCACTAATTATCTCTGAAGATACATTAGAATCCAACTTTCCACATGCTAAATAATCAAGAAAAAACAAAGGTTTTGCTCCGTGACATAAGATATCGTTTACACACATTGCAACGCAATCTATTCCCACAGTGTCATACTTTTCCATTTTAAAAGCAACTTTTAATTTAGTTCCTACTCCATCTGTTCCTGACACAAGTACAGGTTTTTTATACTCTCCTAATTTATATAAAGCACCAAAACTTCCAAGACCATTTAAAACACTTGAATTATATGTTCTTTTTACTTTTTCTTTAATTTTCTCTATTGTCTTATAACCCTCTTCTTTATCTACACCTGAATCTTTATAAGAAATTGTCATGTTTTTCTCCTTCATTTTAAATCATTTTGTTATAAACTAGATTTCCATGTTCTTAATAGGATATTTCCCAGTAAAACATCCCATACAAAAATCATTGCTTTTTAAAATTTTACTCAAATTATCTAATGATAAATACTCTAATGTAGTAGCTCCTATTTCTTCTTTTATTTTTTCCACTTCCATAAAGCTACCTATAAGTTCTTTTTTTTCTGCTATATCTACTCCAAAATAACATTCATTTTTTACAACAGGGGAAGCCGATCTAAAATGCACTTCTTTGGCTCCTGAATCTAAAAGCATTTTTATAAGTTTTTTTGAAGTTGTTCCTCTAACAAGGGAATCATCTATAACTACTAATCTTTTCCCCTCAATCAGATCTTTTATAGGGTTTAATTTTACTTTTACCGATTTTTCCCTTAGTTCTTGAGAAGGAGAAATAAAAGTTCTTCCTATATATTTATTTTTTACAAGTGCAGCTCCGTAAGGTATACCACTTATTTCAGAATATCCTATAGCCGCGGGTATTCCAGAATCAGGTACTCCTATAACAATATCGGCTTCTATAGGATTTTGTTCATACAAAGCTCTTCCAGCTTCATGCCTCACGCTATATACATCTATACCGTCAATTATGCTATCAGGTCTTGCAAAATATATAAATTCAAACGAGCAAGGAGATTTTATAGAATTTACTTTATATTTTATTGACTCTATTTCATTATTATCTATTATAACCATTTCTCCAGGTTCTATATCCCTTAAAAAATTTGCTCCTAATGCATCTAACGCACATGATTCTGATGCTAATACATAAAGTCCATCACTAGTTTCTCCAAGACAAAGAGGTCTTATCCCATGAGGATCTCTTATTCCTATTAATTTATTTTCTATTATTATTACAAGTGCAAAAGCTCCTTCAACTTTATCAAGCATATTAAGTAATGATTTTTTATATCCGTACTTTGCATTTTTCCCTAATAATTTTAGTATTATTTCAGTATCAGTCGTTGTTTGAAATAATGAGCCATTTTCTGTAAGTTCTTTTTTGATTTTACTAGTATTAATTAAATTTCCATTATGCGCAAGGGATATTTTACCCATTGCAGATTCACCTCTTAAAGGATGGCAGTTTTCTACTTCAGAAATACCAGTTGTAGAGTATCTTATGTGACCAATTAGAACATTTCCTGCATAAGAAGTCAAATTTTCCCCAGTTAATACCTCTGAAACTAATCCCATATTTTTAATTGTTTTATGACGTGCTCTATTTTCTGATATAGAATCACATATTGTTATTCCTGCACTTTCTTGCCCTCTATGTTGCAATGCATGTAATCCATAATAAGCAAAACTTACTATATCATTTCTTAGAGTATCAGAATATATACCAAGTACTCCGCATTCTTCCTCCATTTTGTCACAATTTTCTTTATTCACTTTTCTACCCCCTATCTTCATCTTTTTTGAAGCAGTCTAAATTAACATCTTTATCTTTTAATGCTTTTTTCATATTTTCATAACTCAAATAATCAAGAGTAGTTGCACCTATTTCTTTTCTTATTTCATCTACTGTCATTGTACTTCCTATGAGTTCTTTTCCTACCATATTTACTCCAAAATATGATTCATTTATTAAAACAGGTGAAGCCACTCTAAAATGAACCTCTTTTGCACCTGCTTCAAATAATATTTTAACTAAAATTTTAGACGTAGTTCCTCTAACCAATGAATCATCAACTACAACGACTCTTTTATCCTTTATAAGACTTTTTATTGGATTCAATTTCACTTTTATGGACACTTCTCTAAATTCTTGTATAGGTAATACTAAATTTTTCCCTATATATTTATTTTTTACGAGAGCGGCTCCATAAGGTATCCCGCTTTCTTCAGAATATCCTATAGCTGATGGTATCCCTGAATCAGGAACTCCTATTACAAGATCTGCTTCTATACTATTTTGTTTGTACAAAAGTTTACCAGATTCGTGTCTAACATTATACACGCTTAATCCATCAACTACGCTATCAGGTCTTGAAAAATAAATATACTCAAAAGAAGAATAGTATTTTCTATCTTTAACATTATATTTTATTGATTCTATACCATTTTCATCAATTATAACTATTTCTCCAGGGCACACATCTCTTATAAATTCTGCTCCTATTCCATCTAAGGCACAAGACTCAGAAGACAATACATATACTCCGTCTTCTGTTTTACCTATACATAATGGTCTTATACCCAATGGATCTCTTATTCCAATTAATTTATTTCCAATAATTATGGCAATTGCAAAAGCTCCTTCAAGTTTTTCCACTGTTTTCAATATCCCTTTTTTATAACCATATTTAGCATTTTTTCCTATTAATTTCAAAATTATTTCTGTATCAGTTTTTGTTTGAAACAAAGAGCCATTTTCAAGAAGCTCTTTTTTTAATTCACTACCATTCATTAAGTTTCCATTGTGAACAATGGAAAGTTTACCAATTATTGACTCTCCTCTCAAAGGCTGATAGCTGTGCCTAGAAGCTCCGTCTTCTGTTGCATATTTTAAATGTCCAACTAATATATTTCCTACATAGTTATTTAAATCTTCTTTTGAAAATACATCAGATACAAGCCCTTTATTTTTTACAGTTTTTTGTCTTTCTCTATCTTCAGAAATGGTATCAAATATAGAAAATCCAGCACTTTCCTGACCTCTATGTTGTAATGCATACATTCCATAATAGGCCAGTCCTACTAAATCATTTCTAATTTCTTTTGAATACAAAGCAAAAATACCACCTTCTTCAATTCTATCTGCATTTTTTACTCTAGCCATAATCCTTCCTCTCTAATTATTATGCTTCAAGTATATTTAAAATTTCTATATATGCTTCTTCAATCCCACCTAAATCTTGTCTAAATCTGTCTTTATCTAATTTTTTACCTGTAGATTTATCCCATAATCTACAAGTATCTGGTGTAATTTCATCAGCAAGAAGAATTTCTCCTTTGCTATTTTTACCAAATTCTATTTTGAAATCAACTAGTATAATCCCTTCTTCTTCAAATATTTTTTTAAGTAAATCATTTATTTTTGAAGTTGTGTTATATATTTGAGCTAATTCCTCAAATGTTGCAAGTCCCATTGCAACTGCATGATAATCATTTATTAACGGATCTCCATATTCGTCATTTTTATAGCATATTTCAAATACTGTAGTCTTAGGTATAGTTCCATCTTTTATTCCTACTCTCTTTGCCATAGAGCCAGTTATTACATTTCTTACAATTACTTCTAAAGGTATTATTTCCAATTTTTCACATAACTGTTCTCTTTCGTTTATCATTTTTTTGAAATGAGTTCTAATGTTATTTTTCTCTAACACTGAAAATAATTTTGAAGTAATTTTATTATTTATAATTCCTTTATCCTTGATAGTTCCCTTTTTTTCTCCATTTCCCGCTGTTGCATCATCTTTATAATGTATTATAACTAAATTTTCATCCTCTGTAGCATAAACTTGTTTTGCTTTTCCTTCATAAATAAATTCTTTTTTTTCCATTTTTATCCTCCATTATTTTTTATTACATATTATTAATTATTAATTATTAATTATTATTAATTATTAAAATTCTATTTTTTTATCATTATCAGAAATAAACTTATCTTTCATTTCTTTTCTGAATTTAACTAATTTTTCTTTTATTTCAGGATATTTTATTGCAAGTATTTGTACTGCTAACATTCCTGCATTATAAGAATTATCTATTCCAACTGTAGCTACAGGAATTGATTTTGGCATTTGAACTATTGAATATAGAGCATCAAGACCTCCTATTGCTCCATTTAAAGGTACTCCAACTACAGGTAACAAAGATTTTGATGCAATTACCCCAGGAAGATGAGCGGCAAGACCTGCTCCTGCTATAATAACTTCTGCTCCTCTTTTTTCTACATCAATTAAAACTTCTTCTAATTTTTCTGGAACTCTATGAGCTGATAACACATAAGCTTCATATTCTATTTCAAATTCTTTTAAACAATTAGCTGCACCTCTCATTTTTTCTATATCTGACTGACTACCGAAAAATATTGCTATTTTCATTTATACTTTCTCCTTTCAAATTTTATATTTTTATATACTTTGAAATACAATTTACTCAAATAATACATTTAATCTTAAAATATTTTTACATAAAGAATTTAACACCATTTTTAAATATATTTTGTTCTTTATTTCCAACTATATTTTTATACAAATTTTTCCCTATTCTCTCAGAGTGACACATTTTTCCAAATATTCTACCATTATGGGCTAACATACCTTCAATAGCATAGTACGAACCATTAGGATTAAATTCTGTTTCCATGCTCGGATTTCCACAAAAATCAACATATTTTGTAGCTATTTGATTACTCGCATACAATTTTTTATATTCTTCTTCTGTTATAATCAACCTTCCTTCTCCGTGAGAAAGAGGAATAGTATGAATATCTCCTTCATTCATTTCTGATAGCCAAGGAGAGTTATTTGTAATTATTTTTGTTCTTACCATTTTTGACATATGTTTATCTATAGCATTAAAAGTTAGTGTTGGAGAATCAATATTTAATTCTCTAACTTCTCCATATGGTAGTAATCCAGATTTTATCAATGCTTGAAATCCATTACAAATACCTAATATTAATCCATCTCTGTTAAGTAATCTGTTAATCGCTTCTGTAATCTTTTTATTTTTTAAAACTGCCACTATAAATTTAGCTGAACCATCTGGTTCGTCCCCTGAACTAAATCCTCCTGGTATCATTAATATTTGAGAATTATTAATTTCTTTTGCAAATCTATTTATAGAATCTTCGATTGCAGTGCTAGATAAATTGTTAAATACTCCTATAGTACTTTTAGCTCCTTCTCTATTAAATACTTTTTCTAAATCATATTCACAATTTGTTCCTGGAAATACAGGGATAAATACTCTAGGCTTAGCAATAGTATTTGATATTTTGCTTATAATATTTTCATGTTCTATATATTTTGATTTAATATATTTTGTGCCGTCACAATGAGTCATAATCTTTTTTTCTATTAATTTATTTGTAGGAAATATTTTTTCTAAAGGCTTTTCCCACTCTTTTATCATTTCATCAATTTCTATTTTTTCATCATTTAATATTAATTCACTCTCAGAAATTACTTCTCCAAGTAAACTTACATTTTTACCTTTTAGCTCAACTTTACTTTCAACGACAAATGCACCATAATTTATTTTAAATAATATATCTTCTCTTATTTCTCTTTTTATATTTATTCCTAGCTTATTTCCAAAAGACATTTTAGCCAAACTTTCACCTAATCCACCATTTTTTACTGCAATTGCCGAAACTATATTTTTATTTTTTATATTTTCACTTATAAAATTAAAATTATATTTCAATTCATCCAAATTAGGCAAATCGTTCTCGTCATAAGGTGTATCTACTAAATAGACATTATTTCCAGCTTTTTTTAATTCACTAGAGATAACATTTTCAGCATTTACAATACTCACTGCGAACGATACTAGCGTAGGAGGTACATTTAACTCATTGAATGTTCCACTCATTGAATCTTTTCCTCCTATTGAAGGCAATCCAAACTTTTTTTGAACATATAATGTACCTAATAGAGCCGATAAAGGTTTTCCCCATTTTTTAGAATCTTTTCCTAACCTTTCAAAATATTCTTGAAAAGTAAATCTTATATTTTTATAATTTCCACCGGCTGCTACTATTTTAGCCATTGACTCTATTACAGCTAGAGCACCACCATGAAATGGAATTTGTTTAGCTATATGAGAATTATATCCGTATCCAGCCATAGAAGATACATTTGTTTCAGAATTTTCAACTGATACTTTTTGAACAGAAACTTCAGAAGGAGTTAATTGATACTTACCACCAAATGGCATTAATACTGTCGTTGAGCCAATTGTAGAATCAAATGTTTCAACTAATCCTCTCTGAGAACACACATTTAAATCTTTTAAATTATTTAAAAATTTTTCTTTCAGATTTCTTCCTTCAACTTTCCTATTCAAATTTAATCTATTTGACTTTTCTATGTTGACTTCAACATGTTGTTTTGCCCCATTTGTGTTTAAAAAATCTCTTGAAATATTTACTATCGTTTCGCCATTATATTTCATTACTAATCTATTTGTATCATTAACTTTTGCTACTTGATATGCTTCAAGATTTTCTTCTGTCGCGTAATTTATAAATTTAATCAAATCTTTTTTATCGATAACCACTGCCATTCTTTCTTGTGATTCAGAAATAGCAAGTTCTGTTCCTGTTAGTCCTATATATTTTACTCTTATTTTATTTAAATCAATTTCAAGCCCTTCAGATAATTCACCAATAGCTACAGAAACTCCTCCAGCTCCAAAATCATTACATTTTTTAATTAATTTTGTAACTTCTTTATTTCTAAATAATCTTTGAATTTTACGCTCTACTATTGCATTTCCTTTTTGTACTTCTGCACTACATTTTTCTGATGATTCTGTAGTGTGTTCTTTAGAAGATCCCGTAGCTCCACCAATACCATCTCTTCCTGTTCTTCCTCCAAGTAAAATTACCAAATCTCCATTTTCAGGCTTTTTTCTTATTATATTTTCTGCAGGAGCTGCTCCTACGACGAAACCAAGTTCCATTCTTTTTGCTTTGTATCCTTCATCGTATATTTCATTTACATAAGTCGTAGCCATACCAATTTGATTTCCATAAGATGAAAATCCGTGAGCTGCTTTTTGAGTAATTACTTTTTGTGGCAACTTTCCAGAAATTGTATTTGATATATTTTCAGTAGGATCTCCTGATCCACTTATTCTCATACCTTGATAAACAAATGTTCTTCCAGACAAAGGATCTCTTATTGCTCCTCCTATACAAGTAGATGCTCCTCCAAAAGGTTCTATTTCTGTAGGATGATTGTGAGTTTCATTTTTAAATTGTAATATCCATTTTTCAATTTTTCCATTTATAGGAACATCAATGTAAATAGAGCATGCGTTTATTTCTTCAGAAACTTCTAAATCAGGCATAGAACCATTTTTTCTTTGTTCTTTTCCAAAAATAGTAGCAATATCCATTAATGTTAAAGGTTTTTTGCCTAACTTTTCTTCGTATACATATTCCCTACTTTTTATATATTCTCTTAATGTATTTTCCATTATTTTTTTATAAATTTCATTTTCAATAGTTATTTTATCTATTATAGTCTCAAAAGTTGTATGTCTACAATGATCTGACCAATAAGTATCTAAAACTTTTATCTCTGTTTCAGTAGGATTTCTTTTTTCTTCATTTTTAAAATATTCTTGTATAAATAATAAATCATCTGTTGTCATAGCTAAATCTAATTCAATTTTAATTTTTTTTATTTCTTCTTTTGATTTATTAATAAACCCGCTATATACTATTACTTTATTTTTATTTTCTTTTTCAAATTTTTCATTTAAAATATTTAAATTTTTTTCTCTCATTTCAACTTCATTAATATAATATTTTTTTATTTTAGATAAGTCTTCATTTGTTATATTTCCATATAATATTATAAGCTTTCCACTTTTTACTGCTAAATTTTTATCATTATCAATTAGAAGTGATATACATTGAATAGCCGAATCTGCCCTTTGGTCATACTGCCCAGGTAAAAATTCTACTGCAAAATATGAATTACTATCTACAACCTTTTCTTCTAAAAATACTTTTTCAAAAGAATCATATACTTTATCAATATTTTTTTCTGAAAATACAGTTGTTTTTAATTTTTCTAGTTCCTTTTCTTTAGTATTAAATATATCGTATATATTTAATACTCTCACATTTTCAAGATCTTTAATACCAATACTTTCTTTCAACTCGTTAAATAAGTTCTGCTCTTCCACTCTAAAATCAGATTTCTTTTCAACAAAGAGTCTAAAATTCATTTTTATTCCTCCATTTTCAAGATTTTATAAATAAAAAAGTCTAAGTGAAAATTTACACTTAGACTTTAGGTATACTTAGATAATTTATATTTTTAAAATTAAATTTGTTTTCTAAATTATAAAACAAAGTAGACAATATAAAAGTTTGTCTAATAGTTAATATTTGTGAAATAGTAAATAATGTAGTTTTCATTATTCCTCCAAATAAAAATTCTAATTTTTGCATCACAAAAGTAAAGTAATATCATAGAATTACCTATTATCAAACTTTACTTATAGTAAGCAATTTAAGGTCGCTTGTAGAAACTCTTCGCCGTATCCAAAGAATATATAAGTATAATATATTTAGTCTTTTCCTTGAAAGCATTATATCAGAAATACTTATATTTTTCAAGTAATATAAATAAAAATTAACTATGTTTTTATTATTTTATTATTTATTATGTTCTATTAATTCCTAATTTATAATTGTTTGATATATTAAAAAATTTACTCATTTCAAATATTATTTAAATATCAACTTCTTGGGCTATTTTTTTTAGTGCAAATATTGCTTTTTCCACTTCTTTTTCTGTATTAAAATATGAAAAACTAAATCTCACTGAACCTTGTTTTTCAGTTCCAAGTGCTTTATGCATGAGAGGGGCACAATGACCTCCTGCTCTTGTAACAATATTATATTCTTCATCAAGAATACTACATATATCTCCTGAATCAATATCATTAATATTTAGAGTTAATATAGGAATTCTATCAACTTTTATATTTTTTTCCATAAAATGACCATATATTTTGATTCCCTTTATATCCTTTATACCCTCGTAAAATTTCCACATTAAGTTATTTTCTTTTATATATATTTTTTTAATTCCTTTTTCATTTATAAAGTCAATAGCCGCTCCTAATCCAATTATCCCATGACCGTTTAGTGTGCCTGCTTCAAGCTTTTCAGGCATAGTTATAGGATGTCTTTCATTATATGTGTCTACTCCACTTCCACCCACTTTTAGTGGTTTAACATCTATTCCTTCTTTTATATAAATACCTCCTGTACCTTGTGGACCCATCAATCCTTTATGTCCTGTAAAGCACAGTATATCAATTTTATATTTTTCTACATCTATCGGAATTATACCTAAGCTTTGCGAAGCATCTAAAATAAAAATTAAATTATTTTCCTCGCAAAATTCCCCTATATTTTTTATATCTAATAAATCTCCTGTCAAGTTAGAAGCGTGTGTACAGATTATTGCTTTTGTATTTTTTTCTAAATACTTTTTCATATCATTTTTGTTAAATTTAATTACTTCATCTATTTTTAAAAAAGTAATTCCTAATCCTGTTTCTCTTAGTTTATACAAGGGTCTTAATACTGAATTATGCTCTGCTTCAGTGGTTATGACGTGATCTTCTGAAGAAAAAAGTCCGCTTATTACTGTATTTAAGGACTCTGTTGCATTAGACGTAAATACTATATTTCTAGAATCATATCCATTAAATAATTTTATAAATTTTTCTCTAACATTAAATATATCTCTTGATGTGTTAATCGATATTTCATTAATCCCTCTTCCGTTATTTCCTGTATTTTTCATGGCAAAAATAGTACTTTCAATAACTTCTTTTGGTTTATAATATGTTGTTGAAGCATTATCAAAGTATATCAAATTTTTACCTCCTAATTTTTTATTAATTATTTGCCCCATTCATTCGGATTTTTACTCCATTCAAGAGCTGTTTTAGATTCTTCTTCACTTAAATATTTATTTTTAGTCAATAAATTAATTAAAACATCAAAATTTGATAATGAACTAAATTTACAATTATATTTTTTATAATTTTCTTCTGCCACTTTAAATCCATAAGAAAATATAGATTTTACCTCTAAAGAAGAAACTTCTTCATTTTTAAGTACATCAACTGCTACTAGACTACTTTTACCTGTCGTTATAAGATCTTCTATTATAACAACTTTCTTTCCTTTCACTTCTGCACCTTCAATTTGTTTTCCTCTCCCATGCTCTTTTGGTTTATTTCTTACATATGCTAAAGGTTTTTTCATTCTATCAGCAATAAATGAAGCCCATGGTATCCCAGCTGTAGCAACTCCGACAATTACTTCTACATCTTTATCTATATCTTTTACATATCCATCTATTATTAAATCTCTCTCTTTTGGAAATCCTAATATAAATCTATTATCACAATAAATAGGACTTTTAATCCCAGAAGCAAAAGTAAAAGGATCATTCACACTTATTTTAATTGCATTTACATCAAACAATGCCTTTGCTATTTTTTCTTTTAATTCAAAATTATTCATAAAATTTTACTTCCTTTCCTTTTTTAATATTTTCTTTTATTTCACCATTTTCATATACTATATTTCCATTGACTATTGTAAGAATGTTTTTCCCTTTTAACTTCCAATTTTCATATGGGGTCCATTTACATTTAGATTCTATAGTTTCATCTACTCCTACAATCCATTCTTTTTCCAAGTCAACTACTATTATATCTGCAAAATATCCTTTTTCTAATTTACCTCTTTTTTCTAATTTCATTATTTTAGCAGGATTTTCACACATTAACTCTTGAACTTTTTCTAATGAAGTTCTCCCTTTGTTCACAGCATCTAACATAAGTGCTAGAGAAGTTTCAACTCCTGGCATTCCAAAAGTCAATTTTTCTAATTTTTCTCTTATTAAATGTGGTGCATGATCTGTTCCTATAGTATCCACATAACCATTATTTAATGCTTCCCACAAAAATTCATTATCCTTTTCTGTTCTCAATTCAGGTTTCATCCTCAATAACATTTTATTTTTTTCATTACTTTCTCTAATTTCATCATTTAAAAATAAGTGATGTGGAGTAACTTCTGCATATATTGGATGTTTTTCATTATTCAAGTTAATATTATTTTTAGCTTCTATAACTTTTGAAATTTCCTCTTTAGATGGGATATGACATACATACAATCCATTTCCATATTTTTGATTAATATTTATTGCCTTATCTATCATTTCATTTTCAGCATGAACTAACACTAATTTAGAATTTTTGAATATATTTTCTAATATATTATCATCTTCAATAAGCATTTCTCCAGTAGTGACATTCATAAATATTTTAACTGTATTACCCGTTCCATTTTCTAATATTTTTTTAATTTCATCTATATTATTATTTCTACTTCCACCAAAATGAAATCCAAAATTTACTATAGATTTTTCTTTAGCTAATTTTTTCTTTTCTATTAGTGCTTCTAATGTTGTAGTTGTAGGTATAGTATTAGGCATATCATAAAAAGTTGTAATACCTGCTTTTGCACATGCTCTACTACCTGTTTCAAAATCTTCTTTTAAAGTAATCCCTGGCTCTCTCATATGAGTATGGATGTCAATTACACCTGGCATTATAGTTTTTCCTTCTAAATCAATTATTCTTATATTTTTTTTTGATTTTATAATTTCATTAATATCTTCTCTAAAATTGATATTTACTTCTTCAATAATTTCATTATTTATAAATATTTCTATGTTTTGACCTTTAACATCTTTACCATTTTTTAAATATATCACTCTAAAATCCTTTCTAATCTAGTTATATTATTTTTTTATTATAATGCTTTTGATATTTCTTCTAATATTAGTTTTGTACTTTGTAATGGGTTTTCAGATTTTGTTATTGGTCTTCCTATTACTATAAAATCTACTTTATTTTTTATAGCATCATACGGAGTCATTATTCTATTTTGATCGTCATTGCTATTACCTTTACTATCCAAAGTAAATTTTGGCCTTACTCCTGGACAAACTGTAATAAAATCACTTCCTAATTTTTCTTTTATAATCTTAGATTCGTGAGGTGAACAAACTACTCCATTCATATTGCTATTTTTAGCGATATTAGCCATATTTAAGATTAATTCTTCAAGTTTAAGATTACTCTTAAATATTTCTTCTATATCTTCTTGACCTAAGTTAGTTAAAATAGTAACACCAATTAAAAGGCTTTCAGAATTACTATTTTTTACCATCTTAGCCACTTCAGACATTGTTTTGCTTCCATTTGAACAATGAATATTAAACATAAATACTTTTTTCCTAATTGCACTTTCACATGCCATTTTTACTGTATTTTCTATATCATGAAATTTTAAATCTAAAAATACTTTTTTCCCTTTTTCATGAAGATAGTCAATTAATTTACCTTCTGTGTTCAAATAACTTTCTAACCCGACTTTATATATAGAAACATTATCTCCAATAATTTCTATTAATCTTTTTGCATCTTCCATATTATTATAATCTAATGCTACTATTAGCTTATCTTTTGCTTTTTCATTTATCATAATTTTATTCCTTCCATTCTATTTCTATATGATACTCCGTCATCATTATGAGCATATCCTACTATTTGAGAAATATTGTTTAAATTATTATCTTTACAATATTTTTTTAATCCATTTTTTATTTCAAGGGCAATCAATGGATCAGAGAAAAAAGCAGTTCCTATGGATATTACTGAAGCTCCTGCTAAAAAAAACTCTATCGCATCTTCTACATTAAATATTCCTCCCATTCCTAAAATGGGAATTGAAACTGCTTGAGAAACTTGATGTATCATTCTCAGAGCTATAGGTTTTATTGCTGGTCCTGATAAGCCACCATAAATATTTCCTAATACAGGTTTTTTTGTATTTATATCTATTGACATTCCCAATAATGTATTTATCATTGAAATAGCATCTGCTTTTTCTTCTTCTACTATTTTAGCTATTTCAACTATATTTGTAACATTAGGAGATAATTTTACCATTAAAGGTTTTTTAGTAACTTTTCTAACTTCTTTTGTTACAATTCTAGTCATTTCAGGATTAGCTCCAAACGCCATACCACCATCTTTAACATTTGGACAAGAAATATTTAACTCTATCATTTCTATTTCGCTAATATTATCGATTCTTTTAGCTATTTCTACATATTCTTCTACTATTTTACCGTTAATGTTTGCAACAATAGGAACTTTTATAATTTTTTTTATTTTTGGTAATGTAACTTCTTCAAAATAATCAATACCAGGATTTTCTAATCCTACACTATTTAATATTCCTGCTGGAGTTTCAGATATTCTAGGAACACTATTTCCAGGACGCATTTCCATAGTTAATCCTTTTAATACTATAGCTCCCATTTCATTTGGATCAAAATAGTCTTTGTATTCAAGCCCGAATGAAAAACAGCCACTTCCTGTAAATAATGGATTATCTAATTTTATTCCTAAAAAATCTGTTTCAAGTCTATTTTCATCCATTATTATCACCTCTATTGTCATATACATTTCTAAATATTTTACTATAAAACACTGGACCATCATAACAAACTTTTTTCATTCCGTCATCTGTACTTATAGAACATCCTACACATGCTCCTTGTCCACATGCCATACGTTCTTCCATGGAAATTTGTGAAAGTATATTATTTTCATTTGATAGTTTATTTATATATTCTAAAACCTTATGTGGACCACATGAATAAATTATATCTATATTTTCATTTATATCTATTACTTTTTTTAATACTTCTATAACGTTACCTTTTTCTCCCAAACTACCGTCATCAGTACATATTATCGTATTTATTCTAGTATCATCTAATTTAAAATTATCCAATAATTTCATTGTCTCTTTATCTCGACCACCTGCAATAAAATTTATTTTAAAATTTCCATTATTTTTCAATATATCTTTTATTAGTTGATTTAACGGCGCTAATCCTATCCCTCCACCGACTATAACAATATTTTTTTTATTAGTATCAATATCAAAACCTTTCCCTAAAGGACCTTGTATATTTATTATTTCACCTTTAGATAAATTTGATAATTCTTTTGTGCCTTTTCCTAGAACTCTATATAAAAACTGTAATTCTCCAGTTTCATAATTAAGGCTATGAAGACTTATAGGACGTCTTAAAATTCTAATTTGATTTTTCAATTTAAGCATATAAAATTGCCCTGCTTTTGGCTTTACAATTCCATCAAAAGTATTATTAGAAATAACAGTCATTAAATAATTTTCGCCACCTATATGTATGTTTTCTGAAATTGTTACATCTTCTAAAAATTTTGTATTATAATTTTGATTACATTTTATATCTTTTTTTTCTATTTTCATCACCTCTTATTATTCTATAATGCCTTTAACTCTATTTCATTTGTGCATATTGTTCTCTCGCAGTAATAACATTTATATTTTAAATTTTCAGATTTATCAGATGCTATTTTTATGAACCTTGATTCAATATCTTCATGATTTGATATACATTTACCATTATTACATCTTATAAAACCAAATATTTCATTCGGTATGTCTAATTTAATTTTTTTTACTACTTTAAAATTTTCTATTATATTTATTGTAACATCAGGAGCAAGTAAAGCTATTTCTCCAAGTTCTTTTTTATCCAAGCTTTTATCTTCTATTTTTATTAACCCTTTTTTACCTAGTGAACTACTTTTTAAATTTGTAGCTACTGTTATTATTTCACTATATTCTTCTAATTTTAGTATTTCAACTATTGAAAAAGTCTTTCCAGCAGGTATATGATCAATAACTATTCCATTTTCTAATGCTGCTATTTGCAATTCTCTAGCCATTTTTAACCTCCAAATTTATAAATTCTTTTACTTTATTGAGTACTGTCATCATCATTGCTTGTCTTACAGGAACTCCATTTTTTGCCTGTTTAAAATATAATGCATACTTAGTATCATCCAAATTTGTTGATATTTCATCAACTCTTGGAAGAGGATGAAGTATAATCATATCTTCTTTACATTTACCCTCGATATTTTCTCTATTTATAATATAAATTCCTTTTACTTTTTCATATTCTTCAACATCTAAAAATCTTTCTTTTTGAATTCTTGTCATATAAAATACATCTAACTCTGAAATACAATCTCTAAAATCTTCCATCAATTCATACTTTATATTACATTTATCTAAATCTTCAAGTAAATAATCAGGCATTTGAAGTATTTGAGGTGATACAAAATAAATAGTAGGATTAAAATGTGTCAATGCTTTTACCAACGAATGAACCGTTCTTCCATATTTTAGATCCCCTACAAATCCAATTTTTAAATTATTTAAAGTCTTCTTTTCTTCTAGTATTGTATATAAATCGAGCAATGTTTGACTAGGATGTTGATTTGAACCATCTCCTGCATTTATAATTGGTTTTCTTGATGTATTTGATGCTAACCTTGCTGCACCGTCAAGGGGATGTCTTATAACTATTATATCAGAATAAGACTCTACCATTTTTATTGTATCTGTAAAAGACTCTCCTTTTTTCAATGATGTATACTCTAGTGGAGGTAATGGTAATACCTGAGCTCCCAATCTTTGAGCAGCTGATTCAAATGACATTTTTGTTCTTGTACTAGGTTCAAAAAATAATGTAGAAATTATTTTGCCTTTTAAATAATCCAATTTTTCTTTTTCATTCGTATTTTCAATTTTCTTCGCAATTTCTAAAATATTTATAATTTCTTCCTTACTCATATCATTCATTGATATGATATCTTTTTTAATCATAACCTACCTCCAATATTTTTAAATAATAAATAAAAAAAAAATAAAAATATTTAATATAAATATTTTTATTTTTATAATATATATAATTTTTTAAAGATTTTAAAATAATAGAAATATCGTTTAATAAATTTAAATATAAAAAATCAAAAAATTCATTAATGACATTTAAAATTAAATATTTTTTTTTCATAATTTAATTCCCCATTTCTAATTATTTTTACATCCTTAATATGATATCAAATTTTCATAAATTTTTCAACATTTTTTGATATTTATTTTTATAAATTTAGTTTATAATACTTAAGTTTAGTTATGTTTTTATGGTAATATCATCTAATTATCTTTTTTATAAAATACACATAACCATATACAATGAGGCTCTTTACTCGTATAAGCCACTCTATGTTTTTCACCTTTTTTTATTATTATTGTATCTCCTTTTATAAGAGTTTCTTTTCTATTTTCAAACTCTATCGTTGCTTTACCTTGAATTAATAAAACAAATTCTTCTTCATTTGATACTATCCATTCTGTAGTTTGACCATTGGATACTATTCTTTCTATTTTTATATTTTCACTTTCTGATAAGATCTCTATCAACTCTGTATTTTTTGGAAGCTCTTCTATTTCAAATATATTCATACTTCTCCTTAATATTTTCAAATTATATTTTTACTTTCCATTAATGATATTTAACAGTTCTTTATCTATTTTACCATTTCCAAATAAAAATAACGTATGTTTACCTTGAATTATTCTTTGAGAAGTACCTCCAGCCTCCTTAAGAATAAGCTCTCCTGCACATGCATCCCATTCTTTTATATTATATTCCCAATATGCATCTAAATTACCAGAAGCTACATAACATAAATCTAATGCAGCAGACCCCGATCTTCTTATTCCTGCTACTTTGTTTACCACATTATTAAAAGGTATTACATTAGGATTTTCAGTGGCTCTTTCATAAGGAAATCCTGTTACTATTACACATTTATTCATTATACTTTCATCAGAAACTTTTAATTTTTTACCATTTTTAAATGATCCTTCACCTTTTATAGCATAAAATTTCACATTTAATTGAGGAGCAACTACAAGACCTAATATTGTTTCTCCATTATGCTTTAATCCTATAGATATACAATGAAAAGGATATCCATGAATATAATTAGTAGTTCCGTCTATTGGATCTATAACCCATTCATACTCATTCCCTTCATAAAATCCTGTTTCTTCGCTTAAAATTGAGTGTTCAGGATAATTTTTATTAATAAATCCTATTATCATATCTTCTGATTTTTTATCAATTTCTGTTACCATATCTACCGCTGTTTTCTTTTCTTCAATTTTAAATGTTTTGTTTTCTAAACTATCCAATTGAAATTTTGAAACTTTATCTATAAATACTTCTAATTTTTTTAATATTTCTTTGCAATACATAACATTTCTCCTAATTATATTTTTTGTTTTAATTTAAATTAAAATATTTTATTACCACAATGTGGGCAATATTCAAAACCTTCGTCTACAATATTATTGCAACTTTTGCATTCTTTATTGTAAACATAAGGTGAATCTAATAAATATAAATCTTCTTCTTTTATTTCTTTTATTATTCCTTTTTCTATTTCTTTTCCTAACTTTTTATTAATTGAATAGACACTTCCACAACATTTAGACACCACAAAATATTTTGTGTTTATTCTAAATACAGGAATCCAAAATATAGAAAAATATTTAATATCAATAATAACATCATAGTTATTTATTTTAGAACATATTGAACATTTCTCAGTATTTTCTAATTTTATTTCTTTTCTTTTTCCACTTGTACCAAAAACTATAATCATACCATTCTCCAATCTTTATCATTAATTAATATTTTATAATTTTTCCAATATAACAAACTATTATTTTAAATTTAAATAATTACATATTTAACTTACTTTTTAATAAACTCTTTTATTTTAATTTCATTACCATTATTCAAAATTAAAATACCCTCTCCATTTTTAAAATGAATACTCACACCACTATCGTTAAATAAGTATATTCCATCATAACTAGGTTCTGATTTTAAAATATAAATTTTTTCTGAATTATCTATCAATTTTGCAGTATTCCAATTATCATTAGTAATTAGTTGAATAGTCAAATCGTAATCACCAACAAAATTAATAATTTCTGTTTTATGATTTTTTTTCTCATTCTCTGATATATTAATAATAGATTTTTCAGATATTTTACAGTTAGATAATACAAAAATAGATATTATAATTAAAAAAATTATTTTAATATATTTCATAATATTATCTCCACTTTAGTTACAATTTAATTTATTATTAATTGTTTGTGTAAGACCTCAATTAATTGTAACACAAAAAAAGTATTTGTACAAAATATTTTAATTGGAAATATAAAAACAGTTTCGTTGATATATATCTAAAAAACTGTTTTTAATATTTTATTTATAAAATTTTAGAAATTACTTAACTATCATAACAGTAGGAACAGAAGGAGTTCTATATCCTAATTTATGCCCTGGAGAAGAATTTCCTAACCAATTATATATAAATTTAATTTGATCGTCATAATGTCTTATACATTTATGTGATTCTTCAAAAGTACCTATTTTTCTAGCTGTTACTGCTTTTCTTTGTTCTATAGTTGCTTTTGGTTCAAATGTCGCAGGTATACTATGCATATAACCCCCTCCACTAAATCTTATGGCATTTTTAGCATCTCCTACAATTGTTTTATTATCTGAACCAGTATATTGCATAACTGGTTTTCCATAAGCTATCAAGAAATTTCCATAAGGAGTAGCATAAGAGTTACCCGCATCTTTTCCTGTTGTTACAAATGAAGTTGTTACAACATTCCAAGTATTTGTTCCTTCATTTTTTTCAACTATCATCTCATTCTGACTGCTCCTGTCTACATATATAAATCTTGTTATTTCACCATTTATTCTACTATTTTTCAATAATCTTTTAATTGAAGGTTTTATGTAATACTCTCCATTATAGGCATCTATTCTAACTTTTAAATAATTTTTTGTTTCTTCTACAATTGTCATTAAAGATCTATCTGGAATGTTTATAAAACTTCCTGTAAAATTTGAATTTAAATATCCTCTTTCACTTTGATTTTCTCTATTTCCAAATTTATCTTTAGAACTCCCTGACCCTCCTCCTAATGGAGTATAGTCGTCAAGTACATATACTGTCTGACCATTATTTGCTGCTTTCTTTAAAAAATTATTTTCCTTTTCTATTTTTTTTACCATATCTTCCCAGTCAAATTTTCGTTTTATAGCATTTGCTGCTAAAACATATCCTAATTTACCATCAAAATAAACTTCATACCATTCAGATGATCCTTCACTTGAATTTGTTTTAACTTTTCCTACTACTTTAAATTTATTAGAATAATTTGCTTTTTTTAGTATAGAAGATTTAGCATTAGGTTCTTTTCTAATATTTGAAGCTGTTTTTATAAATATAAATTCATCCATATCAATAGGAGAATTTTTTTTATATTTATAGTTAAAAGTTAAATTTTTTGGTCTTTCCTTTAAGTAATAAGTAATATAAGTATAAGGTCCTTTAATTAAATTTTCTGATGATTTTGGTTTTTCATCTACTTTTTCAACTAGATTTTCATCTTTTATTACCTCAGTTTCTGTAACAGGAGCTACCGCTTCTGCCTTTTCTTCTTCTACAATTTTATTTTCTGTATTTTCTTTCAAATCTTTGTCTATATTTGAAGAATAATTTTCAATATATTGCTTAACATAACTTTCAAATTCTTGTTGAAATTTTGTTTTTTCAAAAATCTTTTCTTTTATTTTTCCCTTTTTTCCTCCAGAAATTTGTGGAGTAAATCTAGTATAAACCTTTGTTTCATCTTCAAAATAATCTACTATTAATTTATCTATTTTACCATCTTTATTTAAATCTGGTTTTAGCTCTACTTTTTTCCATTTTTTATTTTCTAATTGAACATCAGAAATAACACTTGAAAAAGTAGCAATACTAATTAATATATAGATTATAAACGAAAATATTATAAACTTATATTTTTTTAATACCAATTTCTTCACCTATCCTTATTTTACAATATCAATATTTAAATTTTTAAAATGCTGGAACAACACTTCCACTATATTTTTCTTCTATATACTTTTTAACTTTTTCTGATTGTAATGCTTTAATTAATTTTTTAAATTTTTCTTCTCCTTCTCTACCTTTCAATACAGTTACTATATTAACATAAGGAGATTCTTTATCTTCAATTAAGATTGTATCTTCTTTAAATGAAAGTTTAGCGTCCAATGCATAATTTGCGTTTATAATTGCTGCTGTTACTTCTTCTAATCTAGGAGCTAATTGTTCAGGGGCTAATTGAGTAATTTTAATATTTTTTGGATTTTCAATTATATCTTTTGTTGTTGCTAGTAAATTCTTATTATCATTTAATTTTATTACTCCTGCTTTATCTAATAATATTAATGCTCTTCCACCATTCGTTGGATCATTAGGTATTAATATTGTATCTCCATCTTTAAATTCATTAACATTTTTTATTTTTTTAGAATAAATTGCCATTGGTTCAACATGAACTGAACCAATTGAAACTAATTCTAAATTGTTTTCTTTACCAAATGTTTCCATATATGGAATATGTTGAAAAAAGTTCGCATCTAATTCTTTTGTTCCCACTAATTTATTCGGTTGAATATAGTCATTAAATTGTTTGATTTCTAGTTCAACCCCCTGTGACTTCAAATCATCTTTTATTAGTTCTAATATTTCTTGATGTGGTATTGGAGTAGCTCCTATAATCAATTTTTCATTTTTCACCTCTGGTGTAGTAATAGCTGTTTTATCATTTTTTTCTCCACATGCTACTAAAAATAATGTAGTTATTAAACCTAGTAATATTTTTTTCATTTATTTTCCTCCTAATTTTATATTTATATATTTTATTAAATTTCTAAATTTTATTTAACTCTTATTAAAATACAGGTACTATTACATCTTTATATTTTTCTTCAATAAATTTTTTTACTTTTTCAGATTGTAAAGCTTTTAATAATTTTTGAATTTTTTGATCATTTTCATTTCCTTTTAGAGTTACTAGTGCATTCGCATAAGGAGAGTCTTTTCCTTCAGCTAGTATTCCATCTTCTTTATAAGACAGTCCTGCATCTAATGCAAAACTACTGTTTACTATAGAAGCAGCCACTTCAGGAAGTCTTGGTGCTAATTGTTCAGCAGATAATTCATTGAATTTTATATTTTTTGGATTTTCAACAATATCTTTCAAAGTAGAATCCATTTTTTTATTATCTGATAATTTAATTATTCCACTTTTATCTAACAATATTAATGATCTTGCTAAATTAGTAGGGTCATTAGGAAGCAAAATAGTATCTCCATTTTTTAACTCAGATATATTTTTTATTTTTTTAGAATAAAGTGCTAAAGTTGGCAAATAAATTTTCCCTACTGACACCATTTCAAAGCCATGTTTTTTAGCAAAATTTTCCATATAAGGAACATGTTGAAATAAATTAACATCAACCTCTTTTGACTGTAAAACTTTATTTGGCTGAATATAATCATTAAAAATGATTATTTCCATATCAATTCCTTCTTTTAATAAATCTTCTTTAACTACTTCTAACACTTCTCCTGCTGGAATCGCAGTTGCCGCTACTTTCAATTTTTCCTTTTTTACACTATTACTTGAATTTGAGCCACATGAAATTATAAAAATAAACATCGTAAATAAAATTAATAGTAATTTTCTCATTTTAACTCCTTTTCTTTTTAATAATATTTTAATTTTTAAACTAAGTCCTTTTTCTTTTATCAGTTATTATCTGAACCATTTTACTTCCAATAAATTGAACTACTTGTACTATAATTATAATAACTACTGTTGCTTGCCACATTATTTCAGGATTAGATCTTTGATAACCATCTACTACTGCTGAATTTCCAAGACCACCACCACCAATAGCCCCAGCCATAGCAGAATATCCAATAAGACTTATTAAAGTAAGTGTCATTCCATGTATAAGCGAAGGTAATGCTTCAGGAATCATAACTTTAAATATTATTTCATAATTTGAAGCACCCATTGACTTAGAAGCTTCTATCAATCCTTCATTTACTTCTTTTAACGCACCTTCTATAATTCTTGCAACAAAAGGAGCTGCTCCTAATGCTAAAGGAATTATAAACGCTGTACTTCCATACGATCTTTTTATTAACAATCTTGATAAAGGTATTACTAAAACCATTAATATTACAAAAGGAATTGATCTAGTAATATTAATTAAAACCATATCTAAAATTTTATGTAGTGTCTTATTAGGTTTCACTCCTTTAGGATCAGAAACTACTAAAAGCATTCCTATTGGAAGTCCTATAACAACTGAAATTAAAGTGGCTATAAAAACCATATACATAGTTTCCCAAAAAGGTAAAATCATTCCATCAAATTGTAAAAATTTTATCCAATCAAATTTCACTGTATCACCTCCAGTTCAACATTATTTTCTTTTAACCATTTAGAGATTTCTTCAATTTTTTTATCGTCAGCAGAAATTTCAACCAAAAGATGCCCTACAGTAGTATCACTTAATCTATCAATTGATCCTCCAAATATATTTACATCAACATTATATTTTCTAATAATTTCTGTAATATATGATTTTTCTACTTGTTCTCCTGAAAATTTAAGCATAACTTGTTTTTTTCCATCTATATTTTTTGATTTATTTATTCCTCTTTCATTAAATTCATCTTCACTGTGTGAAATATTAGAAACAAATTCTTTTGCCAATGTTGTTTTAGGATTAAGAAATATTTCCTTTGTAGTTCCTTTTTCAACTATTTTACCATCAGACATTATAGCTGTTTTATTACATATTTTCCTTATTACTTCCATTTGATGCGTTATAAGTATTATTGTAATACCAAACCTTTTATTTATATCCTTTAATAGTTCTAATATTGAATTTGTTGTTCTTGGATCTAATGCGCTTGTAGCTTCATCAGAAAGAAGTATTTCTGGATTATTCGCAAGAGCTCTTGCGATAGCCACACGCTGTTTCTGACCTCCAGAAAGCTGTTCAGGATAATTTTCTTTTTTCGAAGAAAGTCCAACTATTTCTAGTAGTTCATCCACTCTTTTATTTATTTTTTCTTTTTCCCATCCTGAAATTTCCATAGGAAACGAAATATTACCAGCAACATTTCTCGAGTTAAATAAATTAAAATGTTGAAATATCATCCCTGTCTTTTTTCTAAATTTATTCAATTCATCTTGATTATATTCTAAAACATTTTCTCTTTTATCTTTATAATTTACAATTATTTTTCCAGAAGTAGGTTCTTCAAGTCTATTTATAAGTCTTATTAAAGTTGATTTTCCAGCACCACTGAGACCTATTATACCATAAATATCCCCTTTTTCTACTTCAATATTTACATTATCAACAGCATTAATTTCATTCCCGTTATTTAATTTATATTTCTTTTTTAAATTTTCTATTTCAATAAAGTTACTCATACTCACCTCTAATCATATATTATTTTTAATAATAATATTAATACACTGTATTTAAAAATTCTCTTACTCTATGTTGTTGAGCATTCTCAAAAATTTCTTGAGATGTTCCTGTTTCCAGAATTTTACCTTTTTCTAAAACTACTACTCTATCAGATATTTCCTTAACAAAATTCATTTCATGACTTACTATTAGCATTGTAATATTTTGAGTTTTCAATTTTCTTATTATATCCAAAACTTCTTTTACTAATTCAGGGTCTAATGCACTTGTAGGTTCATCAAATAACAATATATCAGGTTGTAGTGCTAAAGCTCTTGCAATAGCCACACGTTGCTTTTGACCTCCAGAAAGTTCGTTTGGAAAAACGTCAATTTTTTCGTATAATCCAACAATAGAAAGTACTTCTTCTGCTTTTTTATTTGCTTCTTCGACTCCTATTTTTTTAACAACCTTTAGAGTTTTTACTATATTATTTCTAACAGTCATATGTGGAAATAAATTGAAAGTCTGGAAAACCATTCCTGTTTTTAAAAGCATTTCTTTTTTTAAGTTTTTATTAAAGTTTTTATCTTGTAAATTATACCCTTCTATTAGTACTTCTCCATCTGTTATTGTTTCTAAATCTACTATACATCTCAATATAGTAGATTTTCCGCTTCCTGATGGACCTATTAATGAAACTACTTCTCCTCTACTTACATACAAATTAATGTCTTCTAATACAATATTTTCATTAAATGTTTTTTTTAAATTTTTAACTTCTATTATTTTTTCTTCGTTATTAACTTTATAGTTATTATTCATATTTTTCTCCTATTTCAATTTTATACTCTAACTTTATTTTTCTTTTCTAGATTTTTAAATATTCTATCTACAAATAAACTTAAGACTAAATAAATTATAATAGCACAAATATAAGGAGTTATATTATAATATATATTTGCTAATTCTTTCGTTCTTTTCATAATTTCAGTTACTGCTAAAACATAAATTAATGACGTATCCTTTATTAATGCAATAGCTTCATTTCCCAATGTAGGTAATACTCTTCTTATGGCTTGAGGTAATATTATATAAAATATTTTTTTCCAATAAGTATAACCTAATACTTTTGCTGCTTCATGCTGTCCAATGTCAATACTTTCTAGTCCACTTCTTATTATTTCAATAAGATATGCAGTATAATTTATTATAAAGGTTAAAATCCCTGCTGAATAAGGATCCAATGTTATTTTATACCCAAAAAAACTTATTAGCGGTAATCCATAATAAACTGCAAATAGCTGAAGCATTAAGGGAGTACCTCTAAAAATCCAAGTATATATTGATAATACTATTTTGATTATTCTACTTTTTCCAGTATAAGCCAATGCTCCTAATATTCCTAACGGGACAGAAAATATAGCAGTAAAAAAATAAAGTATTCCTACACCTGGTAAAGTTTTTAATATCTCAATAAACATTTGAAATGCTGACATTTTAATTAGTCCTTAAACCATCTACTGAAAATTTCTTTATACGTCCCGTCAGATTTCATCTCTTCAATTGTTTTATCTATTGCATCTATTAATTTTCTATTCCCTTTTTTAGCTGCAATTCCAAAGTATTCAAGTCCAAAATTATCCTCTAAAATTGTATATAATAACTTTCCACTTTGGTCTTCTTTTGTATTTTTTATATATTTTGCAAACATTTCATCAACAACGATAGCCTCTATTCTTCCTGAATCTAGATCCATAAATGCTTGATCATATTGAGCATATCCTTTAAATTCTTTAAAATCTTTATTTGCCCCTGATTTAACAACCGTTTCTTCTCCACTACTTTGATTTTGAACTCCTACAATTTTTCCATTTAAATCAGACTTTGTTTTTATATTTGAATTTGCTCTTACAACTATTGACTGATTATTACTCATATAAGGTTTTGACATTGCAGTTTCTTCTGTTCTTTCTGGAGTTATTGTCAAACCATTCCATATTAAATCTATACTTCCACTATTTAAATCTAATATCTTAGAATCCCAATTTATCGATTTAAATTCAACTTCTATATTCAATCTCTTAGCAACTTCTTTTGCTAAGTCAATATCAAACCCTACTATTTCCCCTTTTTCATTTTTAAATCCCATTGGGGCAAATGTATCATCTAATCCGATCACTATTTTTGATGGTAATGCACTAGTTTCTTCCCCCACATTTTTCTTATCTTCTTTTTGTATACTACACATCAATACAGAAAATGCTAGCATCATTAAAATAAATACTTTTTTCATTAATTTACCTCCAAAATTTTATTTTGACATAACTATATTTTATCATACAATATATTTTTTTTAAATAAAAATAAAAACTCTCGGTTAAACCTGAGAGCTTCTTTTATTTATATTTTAGTAAAAGATTTAGTCTATATAGCATCACAGGTACAATTTCTTATCCAATACAACATAAGCTTGTACCCATACATTTTCAGCACAAACTAATTTACCTATGATGACACATCGATTCACTAAATCTTTTCATTTCTTTCCTCCAAAATTATATAATACTTTTCTAATTATGTTATATCTATTAACAAAGGTATTATATTTTATATTATCAAAAAAGTCAATATTTATATATATATATATTATTAAGAGCAACTATATTTTTTATATATAGTCAGCTATATCAAGTAATTTATACGTATATCCCATACCTTCAAATATACCTTTTCTATAGATTATAGACCTGGAAGAAGTTTCTCCTAAAAATTTATCGGTTTTGTTTAACTCAATTATTATTTTTATATTTTCGCTATCTTTTTCTTTTATAGCATAATCAATGTTAAATCCTCCTATTTTATAATTTTTAATTATTTCATCATTTTCACTAATAAAAATCTCTTTTTTAATAATATTTACTATTTTTGTATCTTCTTTTTCTACTTTATCATAAGTTGCATTTATATTTTTCATCTTACTTTTGGATAATTTATTCAAAATAATATTTTCCATATCAATATTTTCACTTGATATAGATTTTGCATATGCTAAATATGCATAAAATATACCTTTCCCGTTATTTCCATTTTTTGTTATTTCGTCTTCCCAAATATTAATATTTTCTTCTGGAATAGAAGTAAATACTACAAATTTATATTTTGCCCTTGTTACAAGAACATTTAACAATTTATAACCTTTTTCAGTGTTATTTAAAGGTCCAAAATTTTGAATAAATTTATCATCTTCATTTTTTCCAAAAGTAGTTGAAAGAATCATTATATCCCTTTCATCTCCTTGAACATTTTCAAGATTTTTAACAAAAAAATTGTTTTCAACTAAATCATTATATCTGTTTCTATTTCTTTCATTATCATTATTATTTAAATATGAGTTTATTTTATCTAATATATTTTTTTTCTGTTCTAAATTTAATGTTACAATTCCTACGCTTAAAATTTTATTATCCATTACTACATTATCACTAAATATATACTCCACAATTTTATCAGCTTCGTCATCATTTTTTCTTCCCGAATATTTTCCATTTATATCATAATATTCTATTGGCTTATATTCTTTTTTTGCAGGCATAGGAACAAGTCTTGATTCATAAAATGCAGCATTAGAGAAATTAATTAGCTTTGGGTGTTTAGACCTATAATGAAAATCTAAATAAGACATATTCATATCACTATTTAAATTATTTGCATAATCAAGAAGAGATTCACTATCTGCAAGAAATAACATTTCATCATCAATATTTTCTGTATCTATTATGTTATTGCTATCCATTTCCATTCCAAAATAGTTTGACGGTGGCATTTGGTGAATGTCCCCTGAAACTATTTTATATTTTCCTCTCATTAAAGAAGGAAAAACTTCTTCTATTTTTAATTGACTAGCTTCATCGAATATAACTATATCAAAAAGTCCTTCTTCTAAAGGAAAAACCGAACTACATGTGTTAGGATCTGTCATTACAACAGGAAATATATTTTTGAAAAAAGAGCTATCTTTACATATAATTTCTCTCAATGTATTTATTTTACCGTATTTTGCATTTTTTCTTAGATTGTATAATACCTTTACTTCTTCAGATTGAGATAAATTTAATATGGCCCTTTTTCTAATTTCATGCCAATATTCTTTAATTCTATATTTTTGATTTTCTCTTATATACTTATCATGTTCGATTATTTTTTCTATATTTATTTTAAAATCACTATATTTATCTAATTTCAAATTACTACTCTGTATAATTGAATAATTGTAAGAAGATATTAAAAATTCTTCTTTATTTTCTATTTTATTATCTTCAATATATTTTGAAAAATTATTTATAAAAGCTTCGTCTTCTTTGTTAATTTCAACTTCTTTTTTATAATTTATAAAAGTAGAAAATTCTTGCCTACTTTTTTCTATTTCACTTAGTATTTCATGAAACTGATTTAATTCTTCTAAATAGATTTTATAGTCATATTTTGAAAAGTTTTTTTTAGTATATTTTTTATTAAATTCATCTATTTTAATACTTTTAAAACCTATATCCATCCATTTTGTCTTTATATCTTTTAATTTATGATTGAATATAAAAAATAATGAAACTTTTAATTTATTAACACCTGAACAATCTTCAAATTTTGTTCCGTACTTATCTATTCCTTCTTCTATATAATTTATGATATTTTTAATATCTTCTGTAACTTCTATTATATCACTAAAAAATATTTCATAAGAAGAAATGTTTTTTAATTTTTCATTATATATTTTTTCAAAATTTCTAAATTTTTCCATAGAACCTATTTTTTTAACTATTGCATTTAATAAATCAAGAATTTTATAAATGCCATTTATATTGATTTTTTCAGTATCAATAAAATAATATTCTTTATAATCTTTTCCATCTAAAAATTTTAAGACAATATTTTCCATTTTAGATTCTGTTTTAGACAAGGTATTTTCTAATAATTTTTGATGATTTTTATATTTTTCTTTTAAATTTTTATACTCTGTTGAAGAATAAATATACTTATCTTTATCAAATTTGGAAAATTCAATTTTTTTATTAATATTTTCTTCAAATTCTCTTACTCTTTTAACTATATTTTTTCTATCAGAAGAAACATCACTTAAAATTGCTACAAAATCATCTAATTCCAATTCTACTAATTTTTCATATATTACATCAAGGGCAGTTTTCTTTTCACAAACTATAAGAATATTTGCTCCATTTTCTAAGCAATTTGTTATAATAGCTGATAATGTTTGGCTTTTACCTGTACCTGGTGGTCCTTGTATAATCTTATATTGATTATTTGTAAGTGTTTCAATAACATTTTGCTGACTTGAATCTGTTGAAATAGAAGTATTCTTTATTAACTGAAAATCATCGACTTTTCCAACATTAAATTTATATTTATCAAAATTATCTTTTATAGTATTAAAATCCTGTATTATTCCTTCATTCTGTCTTTTAAAAAGGCCTAATACAGCACCTTGAAAAATATACGCTCCTTCTTCACCTTTTTTATTTATTTCTTCAACTGAATCTGGAAATTTTTCTAATTTAAATTCATTTATTTCAGATATATCTAACTTCATTTCATCTTTTAAATTTTCAATAATATTTTTTATATTTTCAAATGTAATTATACCTTCAGTTTTATTTATTTCATTTTCAAATATATTTAAAAAATTCATTTTATTTTCAGATAATAACTGAATTAACAGCACCTTATTTATTTTTACATCTGAATCTGCGTCTTTTGATATAATAAATTCATTTATATTTGTTTTTGATCTTTTTATATTAAGTTTCCATATAAATAACGGTGATTTCATAAAAGATTTTGTTTTACTACTTTGCTTAACAAAAATAGGATATCCAATAGAAAAACTGCTTATTCCTTCTTCTCTAAAAATATTAATTTCTTCATTGTATAAATATTGGATTTGTTTTTCTATTTTTTCATTTTTTTCCTCATTAGTCAATTTAATCTTTATTTCAAAACTATCTTTAGAAAATAAATTTTCAAAAAGTTTTTCAGAAAATTTTTCTTCAATTTTATCTAATTCTAAAATATCTATTCTTGCTCTACGCCTAGCTGGAACAGCATTTAAATATATGCTCCTCATTGAATCTACATTTAACTTCTCTAATAATAAATTGAAAAAATCTATATTCATTAGTTATATTTGTATGATAGTATATAAAGAAAATTACATAATTACTTCATACTCTCCTTTCTTCTTAATTTATTATATTTATTATATTTTTTAACTCATATTTTAACAATAATTTAAACTTATTTTCTAAATGAATCTATTATATTTTTATCATTACTATGTAAAATTTTAACTTCATATGGTCTTAATATAGCACTTATTTTTCTTTCAGATATTGAATAAATTTCTTTAGTGTTCATTTCATTTTTATAAAAACCAAATAATTTCGGTACTAATAGATTAACAGGGTAAGAATCTGCACTATTATTAATTATAACTATTATAGATTCTTTGTTTTTATCAAAAATTTCATAACTTATAAAATCAACATTAGGTTTGTCAGGTGTTATATCCTTATTTTGATAAGTTTTAGCCTTTCTTTTCTCTTCATTTAAATAGTAGTCTATATCGGCATCGACTCTTGATTTTGTTTTAGGATCAGAATAAACTTCCAAAATACGAAATTCTCCATTTTTAAGTAAATTTTTATAATTTTTTCTGATTTTTAGTAAAGTTCTATAATGATTCTCTATTTCAGAATTTGAACTTACTGGATATGATATTACTTTATGAACTTCATCTATCTGAATATTTTTAGGTAATGAAGTTAATAATGATCTATATTTACTAATATCATCTGTTTCATTTTCATATGGTGAATAATCTTCCCATAACATTGGTTTTCTATTTCTAGGAGAATCTGCTCCCCACATTCCCTTTTCATCTCCATAATATATTACAGGAGTAGAAGGAAGCATCATTTGTACTGAAATTATTCTTTTCAATTTATTAACAGAATTTGTATCATATAAATCAGGACGTATATTTAAGTACCCTTGATTTGTCTGATTATTTCTATCAAACACTCTATTTGAATTTATAATTCCACTATAAATTCTATCTGTATCGAGCGAACCTAGATATATTTGTGTAGCATTAAATCTTTCCTTTGTATATTTATTATACATTTCATTAAGTTTACTTGCAAATTCTACACCGTCTATTTTATAGTTAGAATTGTCATTTACTGTATATTTTATAAGATTATTTACGATATTGTAGTCAGTTCCACCATCATAAACTCCTTCTCTTACATCTTCATTTAATTTTAGAGAAAAATCTCCTAATATTAATAAATCTTTTTTTAATTTTTTTAAATTATCTGTAATTTTTACCAAACCTTTTTTATTTCTATCATCATAATAAACATATTTTATACCGTCAATTCCATCTTCTTCAATTCCAGATTTAATTTCCATATCAGGACCTAATATCCATTTTTTTAATGAATTTTCTATATATGAAGAAGTTTGTTCATTGGATAAATCAAGTATCATATCATTATTATTTAAGTACCAATTTTTTTGAGATTCTAAATTAGCAAAAAACCTATTTGATGTTATATCTGGAGCTACTTCAAGGACTATTTTCAATCCATTAGCATGTGCTTCTTTTATTAGACTTGCTAATTCTAAATCAGAATCTGTCCAAACCCATGTATTAATATCATTTAAATCCTCATTTAATAGATTTCTTTTAGTTTTAGGATTATAAATTAATAAATTAAGCTCTTTATCCCCATTGTTATTATGAACTTTTCCTTTTATGGAAAGTCCTTTTTGAGTTCCAGTCTGTTCAATATTTCCAAAATACGGATCAACATGATTAAAATATATTGTATCGTATTTATGATTGGAAAGAGAATAAAAAGGTGAGGATATAACTATATATTCTACTCCAAGTTCTTTTAAATATCCTATTTTTTCTTTTATTCCTTGTAAATCTCCACCATAATATCTAGTATAGTTTCTTACTTCATTTAATGCATTTTCTTCCCACGTATTCCTAGTTTCATAATTACTATTCCACTCGTTAACTGAAAATTCAGGATTACTTTCATCACCCCATATGGCTGCAACTAAATCTTTTTTTTGAGTTCCAGATCTCAAAGCACCACTTGGAGGAGAAAAATCATCTGTTCCAAACTCATTAAATAGAGGGTCATTATCAACATTTCCATTCCTAAAAGTATCAATATATATTTGATATCCAACAGAACTTTTCGCCCATTCAGGAATATTAGTTAGATTTTTAGATATCTCATAAGAAAATCTTTTTATTTTACTTTCCTCTGTTTCTAAATTTTTTCCTAAGTAATATTTAAGTTTATTATCTGTTATTTTAAAATAATAAGTAAAATTACCCTTTGGAACCTCTGCTGTAAATATTTCGTCTCCGCCGTAATTTCCTATGCTTTTCATAATTTTTTTACTATTTCCATATATAAGTTCCACAGAATACACATCATTATTTTTAGTTTTCATAAATATTTTCACATTTTTATCATCTTCAGAACGAAACTCTGAAGTTTCTTCATGATATAATGAATTTAAATCTATATAGTTATCATCTCTTTGACTATATTTAGAAAGATTTCCTACATTTCTATCCTCTTTGGAATATGAAAATACAGATATAGAAACTATTAATAATAATATTGTAATTTTTTTATTAAATAAAATCATATTTCTCCCTTACTTATTTTAATCTCTTTTGCAGCTGCTAAACAAAATACTATAATTTCAGTTTTTTGATTATTTGAAGAATTTAAAATACTATTTTTTATCTCTCTCAATGTTGAGCCTGTCGTTATAATATCATCTACTAATAATATTTTTTTGTTTTTCAAATCAATTTTTTTATTTATATAAAAACTCCCCTTTATATTTTTTTCTCTAAGTTTTTCATCAAGTAGTTTATGCATTTTACTAGTATTTTTTATTCTTTTTAATTTTATATAATTAATATTTAATTTATTTAAAATTTCATCTACTTGATTGAATCCTCTTTCATTCATTCTTTTTTTACTTATAGGAACACTCACAACAACATCTATTTTTTCATTTTTCATAATAAATTCAAATTCTTCTTTTATTAACTTAACAATTAGTTTTGATAATATAATTTTTCTTTTATATTTATATGAAAATATAAGTTTCTTGAATTCATTATTATAATCCCAAACATAATATATATTATTAATTCTTCTCAACTTTTTTAAATCATAAAGAATTTTTTCAGTTTCTCTAGATACAATATCATACTCAACTAATTCCTTTCCAGAAATTATATCTTTATTTTTAAATAATATTCCTTTTAAGTCAATGAGAATCTTATCAATAATTTTTAATAGGTTTTTTATTTTTCTCAAGAACTTTTGTTGAGTATGTTTCAGTATATCCACAATTTTGACATATTTTCAAATAAAATGTATCGAGAGATATTTTTGTTCCCGTTAAAGTTTTTGTTGGGAGAGCTATTGTTTTAATTTCGCATAATGTTGAACTACACTTAAAACATTTTTCCATATTTTTCATTTTTTCACCTCAAAATGCATTTTTTATCCAATTAATAACCATTTTTTCATTAATTTTATTTTTTGTAATTCCAATAATATCGTATCTTACACTATTTTTCCATTTATTTTTTGAGAGATAAATCTTTGAGCTCATGACTATTCTATCAATTTTTTTATTATCTATAACTTCCAAAGGATCTCCATAGTTACTATTTTTCCTATATTTAACTTCAATAAATATTAAAGTTTTAGTATTTTTTTCTAAAAAAATAAGATCTATTTCGCCATATTTTGTATAATAATTTTGAAAAATAAATTCTAAATTATTAGATATTAGATATTCTTTTGCTATTTTTTCACCCTCAAACCCTATGTCCCTTTTACTTTTATTTAAAATATTTTCATCTCCTCTTCCTTTAATATATTTTTCAAAAAACTCTTTCTATGATGTTCACACGGTCCATTTTCAATAATGGATTCTCTATGAATTTTTGTTCCATATCCTTTATGTTTTTCAAACTGATATACTGGATATTTACTTCCTATTTCTTTCATTATAGCATCTCTTGTAACTTTAGCTATAATTGAGGCTGACGCAATAGAAAGAGATTTACCATCTCCTTTTATAACACATTTTTGTGGTTCATTATATCCTTTTATTTCATGATTACCATCAACTAAGGTCAATTCATAACGTATATTTAACTTTTTTAATTTTATTTCCTGTATAGCTCTTTTCATTGCTAAAAATGTTGCATTTAATATATTTATATCGTCTATTTCTCTTTCATTTGCAACTCCAACTCCAACTATACACTTTTCCATTATTATATTATAAAGCTTATTTCTTTTCTTTTCTGAAAGTTTTTTTGAATCATTAATTTCATCTAATTCTTCAAAATACTTAGGTATAATGACTGCACCTGCAACAACAGGACCAGCTAAAGGACCTCTTCCTGCTTCGTCAACACCTAATATTACCTTTCTGTATTCTTCATCAAATTCTTTTAATGTTTTTATATTTTCTACAAATATGTTTTCAATTTTATCATTCATTTTATCACTTTCTTCTATATCATTAAAATTATAATTTCTTATCATTATCAAAAGGAAAATAAAGTTTTGTTTTTTTTAGAGACTCTAACATATCTTCAGGTATCTCTCCGATAAAATTCATCATTTTTTTTGTTACAGGATGAAGAAAAGAAAGTTTATAAGCATGAAGCATCTGCCTTTTTTCGCTATCTGGTCTTCCGTAAGTACTATCCCCTAGTATTGGATATCCCAAATATTTCATATGTACTCTTATTTGATGTGTTCTTCCAGTTTCAATTTTAACTTCAACTAAACTGAAAAGATCATTTTGTAGAATCACTTCATAATTTGTTATTGCTAATTTCCCTTTAATTTTATCTTCGATTACTCTCATTTTTTTTCTATCATTATTGTCTCTTCCAATTTGTGTTACTATTTTACCATTTTTCTTATTAAGTTTTCCTTTAAGGATAGCAATATAAGTTTTTTTAATTTCTTTATTTTGAAACATTTTTGTAAGTTCTGTATGAGCTTTGTCATTTTTTGCTATTATTAAAAGGCCACTTGTATCCTTATCAAGTCTATGAACTATACCAGGTCTTAGTTCTCCGTTTATTCCTGAAAGATCTTTAATATGATACATAATAGCATTTACAAGTGTTCCTGAAAAATGCCCATGTGCAGGATGAACAACAAGTCCAGGTTGTTTATTTATAACTGCTATATCTTTATCCTCATATATAATATTTATACTTATATTCTCAGGTTTTAATTCCATTTCTTGTATTTTTGGTATTATTATCTCTACTTTATCTTCTTCTTCTAATTTATAAGATGACTTTATTTTTTTACCATTTACTGTTATCATACCATCTTTTATTAATTGTTGTATTCTTGTTCTAGTTAACTCAGTCTCTTTAGATAGAAATACGTCGATTCTCTCATCTTTTTTCATTTTTCACCTTTTCATTTAACTTTCATCATCACATTTTCTAAAAATCTCCATTTCTTTAGAATAATTTTTTTTATGATGATTTTTTATTAAAATCGCCAATTCTTTATCAATATTTTTTAATTTTTCATATCCTTTTTCTTCATGATTTATAATTTTTGTTTTAAAACCTAATTTATGTAAAACTCTCGTTATAAAGCAAACTTTTCCTTTTCCACAGTCATGTAAAAGAGCCATTTTCAAGTATATTGCATCATATTTTAAAAATGTATTTTTCATTTTTTTATATACTTCTAATGAATGATATCTATCGTATTTTCCCATTTCTAAAAAATATTCTTTTTCCTTTGTGGACAAAAAACTAAGTCCTTCTATTTGAATATTTTCATCTATTTTAGGAAAAAAAAATTCTATAAATTTTTTTATAAAATACATTAAATCTCCTTTTAATTTATTTATATTTTTTATTCTTCTTCTTTTACAATAATATTTCCATATAATTTTTTTAATTGTTTTATATTTTTCCCTTTTTTACCAATTACTTCACTTTTATGTTTTTTGTTTACATAAAATATATATATAAAATCATTTTTTTCTATTTTATTAACTTTTTCTATTTTTATATCTTCAACTTCTTCAAAAATATAATTTTCTAATTCTTTTTTAAATTTTATTTTATCTAATGTTAAATATTTACCATCTAAAGGTGCCATTTTATTATTCAAAATATAATTGCTCATTATTCTTACTTGATGATGTAAAAAACCATCTCCTTCAAAATAAAGTTTTCCATTTTCATATTTTATTTTTATATCTCTTATATGATTTTTTAATTTTTCACCTTTTTTAGAAGTAAATTGTTTAAAATCTTTTTTACCAGACAACTCTTTACAAAACTTATATATTTTTTCTTCATTATTTTTAATAAGGTTTTCAGGATATTCATAAACATAATATCTTTTTTCTATCATATCAGGAAATTCTAAAAAAGGTAATGTATTTTTAATATTCATTATTTCAAAATATTCTGTTTTAAATTTATTAAGTTTATTTTTAAATCTAGAAATTTCTATATTATTTTTTGAATTAACATATAAAACATTTTCTCTTGCATTTACATCTTTGTCTGTTCTTCCAGCTTGCTGTACTCCTTTAAATATATTTATACCATTATATTTTAGTATTTTTTTAAATTCAGATTTTACACTTCTTACTCCAGGATTTTCATCAAATGAATCAAAATGACTTCCTTTATAATTTATAAAAAAAAGATATCCTTGATACTTAGTATTTTCAAAATTTCTTATTTTCATTTTCAACGTTTCTAACATATTTTGTTCGTTTATTTCATATATTTTATTTAATTCATTCATTTTGTCAATTCTCCCGCTATACTTTTTCTTAAGAGAACTTTTATTTCATTTATATCTTTATATTTTCCTAAAAGATACATTAACTTTGTTATAGCACTCTCAGGAGTTATATCATGTCCATTCACTACACCAAGCTTTGTTAGAAAAGCATTTGATTCATACAATCCTGTTTCTACCCTACCCACAGTACATTGTGTAATATTCAATATAACTACTTTAGAGTCTATTATTTCTTTTATTACCTTTAAAAATCTTTCATTTTTAGGAGTATTCCCACTACCGTAAGTTCTAAGTACAAGTCCTTTAATTTTTTTATTTTTTGTAAATATACTTTCGAATATTTCTGGATTAAAGCTAGGAAAAACATCCATCATAATGACGTTGGGATTCATTTCATAATCAACATAAAAATTTTCATTATTCATTTTTAAAAGTCTGTTTTTAAATATTTTAACTGTAGAACCTGCTTCTCCTAGTGGAAGATAGTTTGGACTAGAAAATCCAAAATAATTATTAGAATTCAATTTTCTTGCTCTATTTCCTTTAAAAAGATTGTCTCTAAAAAATATACACACTTCAGGTATATTTGGTAAAATTTCTTCCTCTTTCAAATTTTCACATTCATTTTCCTGCTTTTCAATTATTTCTATTGAAGTAAGTAAATTCTGAAGTCCATCACTTCTAATTTCTTGAATGGGTCTTTGTGCTCCTGTTAATATTACTGTCTTTTTCAAGTTTTTTAACATAAATGACAATGCAGATGCTGTGTATGCCATTGTATCAGTTCCATGCAAGATTATAAATCCTTTATATTTATCATAATTTTTTTCTATTATTTTAGCTATTTCTAACCATATAGTATAATCCATATCTGAAGAGTCAATTATTTTACTTAAAGACGTATAATCTACCTTTAAATCTTTAAGGAATTGATAGTTATGAATTACTTCTTCCCAAGATTTTGACGGTTTTAATACATCCCCAATTCCTTTATCAGATTTAGAACTAACCATACTTATTGTTCCACCAGTATTTATTATCAAAATTTTCTTATCCACTATAAATTTTCTCCTGTTTATATTGTATTTAATTTTATTTTTTTATTTTTTCTATCAGTTCATCCACAGTAGATACTTTTATTTTTTCATCTATATCTTTTTCTTTTTTACCAGCTCCAAATCCCCAATTACAATAGACTATATCTACTTTTGCGTTCTTTGCTGTTTCTACATCTACTTTCATGTCCCCCACAAATAATATTTTTTCTTTTGATATATTATATTTTTCTGAAATCATATTAACTCCATAAGGATCTGGTTTTCTAGGATGCTTATCATCATTTGCTCCTACAACTTCTATAAATTTCCATTTAGAAAGATTTTCATTTGCAGTCTTTACAGCGAGATCATTATCTTTATTGGTAACTATTCCCATTTTAATATTATTATCATTAATAAAATCAAGTAAAATCTCTATATTATCATAAAGTTTAACATTATAATTAAAGTAGACTTTATAATGTTTTTTTATTATTTCGAGCATTTTTTTGGGATTCACTTTATTATCATCATATTTTTCTACATAAAATATTCTATCAACTATACCTTTAACTCCATACCCTATATATTCTCTGCTTTCTTCTAGAGAATAATTTTTCAAATTCATCTCTTTCATAGTCATATTTATAACTTTAGAAATTGCCTCTAAAGTATCTATTAATGTTCCATCTAAATCAAATAAAATTAGTTCATATTTCATTTTTACTCCTTTATTTCATTACTATTAGTACAAATAATATGATTTTAATATTTTATAAATAATTACGCCTCAATTTCTAATATATTTCCATCATTATCGATGGGATTTCCTTCTTCATCTACTCTTACAACTTTTATACTTTCTAAATGACCTCTTACACTTTCCCTAAATTTTTCCATATACATTTTTCTATATTTTTCTCTTTCTTTTTTCTCTTCTTCTGTAAGTTCTCTTTCTTTTGCCAACTTAGAAAATTCATTTATCTTTTTTATTATATTTTGCATATTTTCCACCTTTATTTACTTTTTTAATCTATATTTTTAAAAAATACTAAAATTTTTGTTTGCCCTATTGTATCATATATTCCATGTTAATACAACTTTTGACATAATTAAATAGTAATGATTTTATCAATGTTTTGTACACTTTTTTATTCTATATAATATTTTTTATATTTTTTCCTATCTATATATACAAGATAATATGAAATTTTAAATTTATATATTTAAATTAAATACTACTTACTGTTATATAAATTAGAAAAAAGTTGACTGATATCAATTCATATGTTATATATTTAAGTGAAATAATTTAAAAAAAGAAAGTAGGGATTTAATGTGAAATTAAAATTATTAATAGCTTTATCGTCCATATTTATTGGAATATCAAGTTTTTCTGATTTAGAAAAAAGTACAGAAAAATATGAGGCTATAGTAAAAAGCAATAGTTTTTGTATAGGTTTAAAAGAATTAGGTTCTGATGGTGGAACAGGTGCAGAGACATTATCGAGATTTTATGATAAATGTGTTATAAATGGAAAAACCTATTCGGGAAATATTGAAGTAACATATAATTATAAATTTAAAGAAAATATTAATGGAAAGTTGCATACTAAAGAAAATAGACTTTCAAATGGAAAAAAGTTTTTAAATGAGAAATTATCTATAAATGACACTATGATAATAAAAGAAAAAACAAAAATAAATATCACAAAAGAAGAAAAAGGATACGAAACATCTACTAGATTAAAATCAAATAATTGGGAATATAAAAGAATCTCTGTTGACTATACAATTGAATTAAACGGTAATCAAAAAATATTTCCTATTAAAGATGTAATATTAAAAAAATAGAATGATATAAACGATTTTTAAAAATGTATTAATTTAATAAAAAGAGGAAAAATTCCTCTTTTTATAATATTTTTAAACATAATCTACTAAAATTTCAATATTTCCTTCTTCGTCAGCAAAAAGACCAGTAACAGAGATATCAGGAAGTCGTTCATGTATCATACCAACAGATTTTTTGATATATCCTTTTTGAGTGTTATCATCAGTAGGACATCCAGCGCAATCACTGTGACCAGCTACAAAAATATGATAAGAATGATGTTTTTTAATAGAAATTAAAACAATTTTATCTTCTACATTTTTCAAATATTCTTCATTAACAATTTTATTTGCAGGACCAGCATCAGTGATAGTATCTACAAATTCATATCTATAATTAGCTCTGATATATTCATTAATAATATGAATAAACCTTCCATCCATACAACAAATAAGTGTACAAAACATATTAATCTCCTATTTTCATGTATTTTATAATTTTAAAGAACATCAAATTGCGATATTTTTGTTACAATATTTTTAAATTTTTAAAACATTTCCTTAATTAATCACAATAACTTCTCCTTTAAAATCGATAAATTTTAGCACAAAATTAATAAATTGTAAAATTTATTTATTAATTTTATAAATTATATATTTAGTATAGATAAAAAAAATAGAGGGGTTACCCTCTATTTTTTAAAGAAAAATAAGTTTTAATATGAATAAAACAGCAAGTACTATCATAACCAAAGACACTTCTTTTTTATCTTCTTTTTTAGCAAATAAATTATAAAAAATATTAATTATCACATACGATAATATACCTAAAGTAAGTCCATCTCCTATACTGTATGTTAAAGCCATAGTTGTAGCAGTTATAAATGCAGGCACTCCGTCAGTTACGTCATGAAGATTTATTTCTTTTAAAGAACTTAACATTAAATACCCTACATAGATTAATGCTGGTGCTGTTGCTGAAGCTGGTATTGATATGAAAATAGGTGAAAAAAACATTGAAAGTAGAAATAATACCCCTGTAGTTACAGCTGTCCATCCAGTTCTTCCTCCAGCTTGTACCCCTGTGGAACTTTCTACATAAGTAGTTACTGTAGACACTCCTAGAGCAGCCCCCGCCGTAGTTCCAATGGCATCAGCAAGTAATGCTCTACTAACGTTAGGTACTTTACCATCTTTATCAAGCATATTGGCTTGGGAACATACTCCTATTAACGTTCCAACTGTATCAAAGAAGTCTACAAATAAAAATGTACAAACAATTATAAAAAAATTACCTAACATTTTTGTATCATTTAAAAATGAAAAATCCATTTTACCGGCAATTGGAGCAATAGATTCATATTTAAATATTCCAGAAGGTAAATAAATACCCAATTCTGCAGCTTTAGCTGGATTAATCAAAGCATATCCCCAAGCTAGAAGTGAACTTGCAACTATTCCGTATAATATAGAACCTCTAACACCTTTTTTGTCTAATATAGATATTACAAATAAACCTAATGCAGCAACAACTATTGTTATTGACATGTGACCCATACTAACTTTAGTAGCCTCATTTAAAACAACAAGCCCTGCTCCTGAAAATCCTATAAAAGCTATAAATATACCTATCCCTGCTGTAACTGCATGTTTCATACTAATAGGTATGGAATTAACTACTGCTTCACGTACTTTAAATAATGTTAAAATTATAAAAATTATCCCCTCAACAAATACCGCAGTAAGAGCTATTTGCCAGCTTATTCCACCTTTTAATACCACTGTAAATGCAAAAAATGCATTTAAACCCATTCCTGATGCAAGTGCAAAAGGTAAATTTGCAATAAAACCCATTAAAAAACATCCTATTGCTGCCGCTAAACACGTCGCGGTTACAAGTGCCCCTGCATCCATTCCAGTTTGAGATAAAATATTAGGATTTACCGCTATTATATACGCCATAGTCAAAAATGTAACTAATCCTGCTGTCATTTCCACCTTAAAATTAACTTTTTTTTCAGCTAATAATGGAAATAATCTTTGCATTCCTTTTAAATTCTCAATATTTGTATTCATATTTCTCCTCCTATTAGATATTAAAATTTATGATTATTAAATTAATCAATTCATAGATTTTTAATTTATTCATCTAAATTATTAAATATAATTAGTATCTTTTCGATTTTCTTATCTTTTACTCTTTGTGGTTTAAATGATAAATTACCTATAATCACTGGAGGTATATCTTCGTTATCTTCTGGTATATAACCTATTTTCTCGATAAGAAGTCCACTTAATGTGTCGTAGTGTTTAGAATCTAATTCTATATCAAAATAATCATTAATATCGTTTAAAAATAATTCTCCATTTACTAAATATTTATCTGTTGATAATTTTTTTATAGAGGAGTCAACAGCATCATATTCATCATATATATTACCCATTACTTCTTCGATTAAATCTTCCAGCGTTACTATTCCAGAAAATCCTCCATATTCATCAATAAGCATAGCTATATGTTTTTTTTCTATTTGAAGTTCATTAAATAATTCATTAACGTTTTTTGTTTCTGGAACAAAGTACACTTCTTGTAAAATATCTGAAAGTATAACATTTTCAAATCCTTTTTTATATGCTTCCATCATTAGTTCTTTAGTAAAAAGAACGCCTATTATATTATCAGCTTCCCCATCATAAACAGGAATTCTTGAATATCTCCCTATTTCTTTTTTGGCAAATAATTCTTCAATAGTTATATTTTTATCCACTAAAAATACCTTTGTTCTTGGTATCATTATTTCTCTTGCTATTTTTTCGTCAAATTCTATTATATTTTCTATCATTTCTTTTTCAATATCATTTATTATTCCATGTTCTCTTCCAACTTCTACAAGGGATCTTATTTCTTCTTTAGAAACTTTTTCTTCTAAATTATCATCTTTCATTTTTAACAATGATAATACTGTATTTGTTGAAAAAGTAAGAAATTTTACAAAAGGTGAAAATATTTTTGAAATAGTGATAATTATTCCAATGGAGAATAGTGCAATTTTTTCTGATTTTCTTAATGCAAGCCTCTTAGGTATTAATTCTCCAAATACTAACGTTATATATGATAATAAAAGCGTTATTAGTATCATAGAAATTTGATTGCTATAAGGTATATTCAATTTTTGCAAATAAGATGAAAAATATTTTGAAATCCCTGTAGCTGCTGAAGCAGAGGCAAAAAATCCTGCAAGAGTTATTCCTACTTGTATTGTTGATAAAAACTTGCTCGGTTCTTCAAGTAATTTATCAAGCATTATCGCTCTTTTATTTCCATCTTCTACTAACATTTTTAATTTATTTTTATTTATTGAAACTATTGCCATTTCGGCACCCGAAAAAAATGCATTTATTCCTGTCAACATTATAATTACTAAAAATTGAAAAAATAAATGACTTCTGGTCATTGTTTCCACTATTACACTCCTCCTGATTTATGAACTAATTTAATTATATCATAAAAGACTAGAAATCTCTAGCCTAATCATTTATAAGTTTATTCATTCATTCCTAAATAAGCTGCACCTATAATTCCAGCATCATTCCCTAATTCCGCTGAAACAATTTTTAACCCTTCTAAAACAGAAGATAACGCATACTCATTTAATTTTTTATTAACTCTATCAAATAATATAGACCCTGAAAGTGCTACTCCTCCACCTATAACTACTATTTCTGGATCTAAAATATTTAGCAAATTACCTAGTCCTAATGCAATGTAGTCTGCTTCATAATCTACTAGTTTAAGAGAAAATTCATCTCCATCTTTTGCAGCATCAAAAATATCTTTAGCTTCAAGCTCTCTTCCTTCAGTTCTTTCATATAAAAGATTACTTTTATTTACTGTAAGCCTACTATTTGCTTCTCTTATAAGACCTGTAGCAGAGGCATAAGCTTCCCAACAACCACTTTGACCACATCCACAAAGTTTTCCATTTTTTTCAACTTTAATATGTCCTACTTCACCGCCTGCACCATTTTTACCACTAACAAGCCTTCCATCTACTATAATTCCACCACCTATACCTGTTCCAATGGCTATACCTAATACATTTTTATACCCTTGTGCTCCGCCTTTCCACATTTCACCAAGAGTTATAACATTTACATCATTATCAACTTTTACTTTTATGTTTAGATGTTTTTCAAATTCTGCTGCTAAGTCTACTTCCCTTGGCCAAGGAAAATTTGCCCAAAATTTTACTATTCTCTCATTGGCAACAGGACCTGGAACTCCAATTCCAACTCCTCTAACATTATCATATTTTATATTACTTCCTTTTATTTGTTCTATTAATATATTTGATAACCTCTCTATTGTTTTTTCAAATCCATCTTTTGAATCTGTTTTAACTATTGTAGTGAAAATTATATTTCCTGCTTCATCAACCAACCCTATCTTTGTATTTGTTCCTCCTAAATCCATACCGACATAATATTTCATAACGCCTCCTAGTTTTACTAATACTTATTTATATTTATTAATAGTTTACCTTATTTTTGATTTTTTTTCAATCTTTACTGTATTTTTATATTATATTATAATTTAAATATTTTATACTTTTTAATTGAAGTTAATATACAAAAATGATATAATCTCAAATATTAAACAGTTAAAACACAAAACATAATGGAGGTCTTCTATGAGAAGTTTATCAGGCATACAACCAAGTGGAGTATTACACATAGGAAATTATTTCGGAGCAATAAAACAGTTTGTTGATATGCAAGACGAGTATGAAGGATTTTATTTTTTAGCAAATTATCATGCCCTTACATCGTCACCTAAAGGAGAATATTTAAAACAAAACACAATTGATGTTATATTAGATTATTTATCATTAGGACTTGATCCTAAGAAATCAACTTTATTTTTACAATCTGACGTTCCAGAACATATAGAGCTCGCTTGGATTTTATCTAATGTAACTCCTATGGGATTAATAGAAAGAGCTCATTCATATAAAGATAAAATTTCTAAGGGGATAAAACCAAATATGGGATTATTCACATATCCTATTTTAATGGCTTCTGATATATTAATATACAATCCAGATGTTGTTCCTGTTGGAAAAGATCAAAAACAACATTTAGAAATTACTAGAGATATAGCTACTAAGTTTAACGAAACTTATGAAAAAGAAGTTTTCAAACTCCCACAGGATAGAATACTAGAAGATGTTGCTGTTGTCCCGGGTACTGACGGAGATAAAATGAGTAAATCTTATGGAAATGTAATAAATATTTTTTCTTCAAAAAATGAATTAAAAAAACAAATTATGAGCATAGTTACAGATTCTACTCCTCTAAATGAGCCAAAAAATCCTGAAAATAATATAACAAAATTATATTCTCTTTTTGCTTCTGAGGACGAGGTAAACTCATTAAAAGAAAAATTTTTAGCTGGAAATTTTGGATATGGTCATGCCAAAAATGAATTACTAGATAAATTTATGGATTATTTTAATCCTTATAGAATAAGAAGGGAAAAACTTTTAAATAATATGGATTATGTCTATGAAATTTTACAAGACGGAGCTAAAAAAGCTCGTTGTATTGCTACTTTAAAACTTGAAGAAGTCAGAGAATTAGTAGGACTTCTTAAAAAAAATTATTAAAAATATTATAAATTATATTTATATTAAAAAATACTTTTAATCTTAAAAAATTAAGAATTAAAAGTATTTTTATTTTATATTTTTATACTATTTCAATGACTCAAGTCCAACCAAATTTATAAAATTCCAAGGTTTATTATAATGAGGTTGAAAAAAGAAATCCACAAAAGCCAAATCTTCAACTTTCATTTTATTTTGAATACATACAGATAATGTATTTATTGACTGAGTTAAATCAAATTTAGAATTAAGTTGTGCCCCTTTTATTTCTCTAGTATCTTTATCAAATACAACTTTAAATGTAACTTTTTCATAGCTAGGCATAAATTCAGGTCTAAAATTATCTTCAATAGTTATTGATGTTACATTTAATCCCATTTTTTCCCCAACTTCTTCACTTATTCCTGTTGCTGCCATATTATACTCATATATTTTTATTCCTGAGCTTCCTTGTGTTCCAGGATGTTTGATTTTATTTTCACAAATATTAACTGCTGCTAAAGTTCCCATTCTAACTGCATTAGTTGCTAAGGGAATATACATTTGTTCTTGAGATGGATTAAAAAATACTGTACAACAATCTCCAGCTGCAACAACATCTGGACTGCTTGTTTTCATATATTCGTCAACTTTTATAGCACCATTTGGTAGCATATCAAGCTGTCCTTTAAAAATCTCTGTATTTGGATAAAAACCTACACACATTACTACTAAATCAGCGTCATATTCGTTTTTATTTGTAACTACTTTAGATACATATCCATTATCTGATTTAAATTCTATTACTTTTTCCCCTGTAGCTATTACTATTCCTCTTTGCTTTAACGTCTCTTCAGCTACATTTGAAAACTCAGAATCAAAATATTTACTTAATATTCTGTCTTCTGTATCTACTAGTACTACTTCTTTTCCATTATCTCTAAATGCTTCTACTAATTCAACTCCTATATATCCTGCTCCAACTATTACAATTTTTTTTGCATTCTTAGATTTTTCTATTATTTCATTTGAGTGATTATAATTTTTACAAAGTAATATATTATTTGAATTAATTCCTGGAATTTTAGGAGTTATAGGCCAAGATCCAGTTGTAACTATAAGTTTATCATAATTTACTTCAGTTTCTTCACCAGTTCCAATATTTTGAACTTTAACTTTTTTACCAGCTATATCTACTGATTTAACATTATGTTTCATTTTCGTTTCTACATTTAATTTTTCTAATGCTTCAGGAGATGAATAAAATAATCCGTGTGGATCTTTTACAACTCCTCCAACATATAATGCTATCCCACAAGAAAGAAAAGAAATATTGTCATTTCTTTCAAATACAGTGATTTCTGCTTCTGGTTGCAATTTTTTTAAATTTACTATTGCTGCTGTCCCCGCATGCGTACATCCTACTACTACTACTTTCATTTTTATTTCTCCTTAACAAGTTATTTTTTTCATTTGATTTCTAGACTATATTATAGCATAAAAAAAACAAATGTAAATAGCAAAATTTTAAAAAAATTACATATCTTTTTTTATTTCTTTCAATAAAGATTTTAATGTATTAGAATCAGCCTTTGAATTATTAATTGATCTTTTCCAGTATTTATTTCCTTTTATTCCATGAAATAAGCCATGTGTATGCATAAGAAATAAATGGGGCCTTTGGTTATTTTTTTCCATTTTTTCTACGTAAGATATCATTTTTTCTACAATTTCATACCTCGTTATATCTATGTTTTTATTATAATATTTACCAAATTCAGTAATTATCATAGGATTATTATATATTTCTCTTCCTAACATCACAGAATCTACATACGTTAAATGTTCGTCAATTTGATTAATAGTTTTTATTCCTCCATTAATTTCTATAGAAAGATGAGGTTTTTCTTTTTTTAATCTATACACCTCATCATATCTAAGTGGGGGAATTTCCCTGTTTTGTTTTGGATCTAATCCAGCTAAAATAGCAATTCTTGCATGAACTATATATTTTTCAACTCCAACATTTTCTGTTATATTCACGAAATTTATCATATCTTCATATTTATCAATTAAAGTTCTTCCATAGTCATCTGGAAGTACTCCACTACCATCTATACCTATTCTATGTTTTATTGATATATCTTTTTTTGTTTCTTTTTTCATTTCCGAAACAATTTCAGCTACAATTTCAGGATATGCCATCAAATAAGCTCCCATCATATTACCAGAAATTCTATCTGATGGACATCCAATATTTAAATTTATTTCATCATAATTATATTTTTCAGCTAATTTTACTGCTTTTCTAGCTTCTTCCTTGTTTGTTGCAGCTATTTGCAATACAATTGGATTTTCTGTATCTTCAACTCCTAAAATATAATCTAATTTTCCATTTATTATAGCTTGCGCTGTTATCATTTCAGTGTATAACATAATATCTTTATTTATCATTCTAATAAAATTTCTAAAATTTCTATCAGTTTTATCAACCATAGGAGCTACACTTATTATATTTTTCATTATGATTCCTATCTATAATATTTTTATTTTTTATAATATTTCATTGCCTCAGGCAAAAATTTTCTCAATTCTTCAATTCTTTTTTGGCTTCTAGGATGTGTAGATAAAAAATCGGCTCCATTATTATTAGTTACTTTTCCCATTCTTTCCTCAGCTTTTATTCCTTCTTCAGGGTTGTATCCAGCCATAGCCATTAATATTAATCCATATTTATCTGCTTCATATTCGTGATCTCTATTAAACTTTAAAAGAGTTATGGATAATCCGTTATTTACCAATGAAGAAACAGAATCTCCCCCAAATATACCTGTTGTAATACTTGATATACCACTTGCTGCTAACTGTTGACTATACAATTCAGCATGATGACCTCCAATTACGTGTCCTATTTCATGTCCTATAACATATGCTATTCCAGCATCATTTTGTAATACTGGTAATATTCCAGTATAAAAAACTATTTTACCACCAGGAAGAGCAAAAGCGTTTACTATATCACTTTTTATTAAATTAAACTCCCAATTTAAATATTTTACACTATTTCCCATATTATTATTATACATGAATCTCTCTGCTGCTTTTGATACTCTTGAAGCCACATTAACTAATCTATTTCCATCAGAAGTATTATTTACCAATAATTTTTTAGATCTTGCTTCCTCTATTAATTTTTTATATTGTGCAGATAAACTCTCTGCTAATTCTTGATCTCCAACTAATTTTAATTGGCTTCTTCCAGTTAGTGGTGCTGATGTACAACTTATTAAAATCCAGACTAAAATTAAAAAAGTCGATACTTTAAATATCTTTTTCATACATTCCTCCTAATTTTTTAATTATGCTATATATTTTATAATTTTTTATTATTTTTTTCAATGATAAAATCCTTTGATTAGAAATATTATTTTGTTGAAAATTTATCTATTCTATATTATAATTAATTAGATCAATATATAACAATAAAAATATAAAGGAGAAAAAAATGTTTACTAATACTTTAAAAACCACTTTTTTATTATTTGGACTTATTGCCCTTTTCACAGCAATAGGAGGGATTCTTGGAAATCAGACAGGTGCTATGATAGGTCTTATTGTTGCAGGATGTATGAGCTTTTATAGTTATTGGTTTAGCGATAAAATGGTTATAAAAGCCTATAAAGGTCAAGAAGTAACAGATTTAAGTAATCCATTACTATATAAAATGGTTAGAAATCTAGCGGATAATGCTAATTTACCTATGCCTAAAATATATATTATTCCTGAAAATCAACCTAATGCTTTTGCTACTGGAAGAAATCCAAATAATTCTGCAGTTGCTTGTACTCAAGGATTACTTAATATGATGAATGACAATGAGTTGAAAGGTGTTATAGCTCATGAACTTGGACATATAAAACATAGAGATATTTTAATTAGTACAATTGCTGCAACTTTTGCAGGTGCTATTGCAAATATAGCTCGTTTTCTTCCTTATTCTACAAATCGTAGAAGAAGTGATGATAACGATAGAAATAATAATATCATAGTTATTTTATTGGTCTCTTTATTAGCTCCTATCGCAGCTTTAATCATTCAAATGTCTATTTCTCGTAAAAGAGAGTTCATGGCAGATAGGGCTGGTGCTGAAATTTCTGGAAATCCTACTTTCTTAAGTAATGCATTAATAAAACTAGAAAAATATAGTCTTCAGATTCCTATGGACAATCAAAATCGTTATGCTTCTCATATGTTTATTGTAAATCCTTTTTCTAAACTGGAAGGATTTCAAAATTTATTTAGAACTCATCCTACAACTGAAGAAAGAGTGAAGGAATTAGATAAATTTGCAAGAAAAAATGGAATGATATAATTATAAAATAAAAAAATACTTTTTATACTTTAAATTTGATATAAATAAAAGTGATATAACTATTAAAAATATTTTCTAAACAAAAGTTTTAATTTTTATTAGTAATCACTTTTTAAATATATGAAACTCAAATATAATAAAAGTATTTTTTAATTTATACTATATTTATTTATTATCTAATCCATATTTTTTTCTCAATTCATCATATTTTCCATTTTCTTTTAATTTTTTTAATTCAGAATTTATTTGAGATATCAATTCTGTATGTTTTCCTTTATCAAAAGCCATAGCCATTCCTGCATTTATTGGTTCCTCAAAGAAAACTTCTAAATCTGGATAATTTTTTAAATATTCATATGCCACAATGTTTTCCAATATTACAGCATCACTTTTACCAGCATTTAATTCCATTAATACATTTACTGTAGATTCATTTGCTACAACTATTGCTCCATTTATTTTTTTACCTTCTATTTCTTGAATAGTCCCTAATTGAACTCCCACCTTTTTACCGCTTAATCCTTCTTTAGTATCTATTGAAATATTACCTTTTTTTCTTAAATATACTTGTGTTGAAGAAAAATACTCATCTGTAAAGTCTACTGACTGTTTTCTTTCTTCTGTAGCGCTCATTCCAGATACTATTAAATCTATTTTACCTGCTTTTAAAGAAGGTATTAATCCATCAAAACTCTGATCTACAAAAGTTATTTTATAACCTAAATTTTTACCTATTTCATTTATTAAATCAACATCAAATCCTGTTAATTGACCATCTTTGATATATTCAAAAGGGGCAAACGTACTATTTAATCCAACTTTTAGTTCTTTTTCTGTTGTTACTTCGTTTTTAGTTCCACAAGAAATAACACCTAATGTTAATAACATTATTAATAAAAATATTTTTTTCATTTTACACACCTTACCTTTCATTTTTTATAAAATTTAATGATTTAATACTTTTTTTATAAATTCTTTTGTTCTTTCTTCCTTAGGGTTCTCAAAAATATCAGCTGGATTACCATCTTCCAAAATTAACCCTTGATCCATAAATAAAACTCTATTTCCTACGTTTCTAGCAAATCCCATTTCATGTGTCACTACTAACATTGTCATTCCTTCTTTGGCTAAAGAGTTCATAACTTCTAAAACTTCTCCTATCATTTCAGGATCAAGTGCTGAAGTCGGTTCATCAAAAAGCATTATTTTAGGATTCATAGCAAGGGCTCTTGCTATAGCTACCCTTTGCTTTTGCCCTCCTGAAAGTTTATTTGGATAAATATCTTTTTTATCTGCAACTCCAACTTTTTCAAGTAATTCAATTCCAAAAACTTCTGCCTCTTTCTGAGAGTTTTTTTTTAATTTTACAGGACCTAAAATAACATTTTCTAGTACAGTTTTGTGAGGAAATAAATTGAAATGCTGAAAAACCATACCAACTTCTTCACGTATTTTATTAATATTAATTTTAGGATCCATTATATTTTTTCCATTGATTATTAATTTCCCTTCAGTGGGTTCTTCTAATCTATTTATACACCTTAAAAAAGTTGATTTTCCACTTCCTGATGGCCCTATTACAGATATTACTTCTCCTTTTGTAATTTCAATATTAATTCCTTTTAAAACTTTTAACTCTCCAAATTCTTTTTTCAAATTTTCTATTTTAATCATTTGACTTCAACTTCCCTTCTAACTTTTTACTTAAAAAAGAAAATATTTTTACACTTACATAATATATAATACCTGTAAATAATATTGGTTTTGGATTATAATAAGTTGCTTGAAGACTTTTACTATTCATTGTTATATCCATTACGCTAATATATCCTACTATGGAAGTTTCTTTAAACAATGTAATAAATTCATTTACTAAAGCAGGTAATATATTTTTTATTGCTTGAGGTAATATTATTTCATTCATTGACATGCTATAAGGCATTCCAATTGCTCTAGAAGCTTCCATTTGACCTTTATCTATACTTTCTATTCCCGATCTAACAATCTCTGCAACATAAGCTGCACTATTAAGTCCTAATGCTATTACTGCTACATAAAAATTATTGCTCCATGTTGCAAAAATAACTACTGAAAATATTAACAATTGAAGAACCATAGGTGTTCCCCTCATAATATCTATGTATTCATCTATTATAATTTCTACTGCTCTTACTTTTTGAAATCTTAAATACGCTAATAAAACTCCTAATGTTATACCTATAATTCCCCCACCTAATGTTAAACCTAATGTTACTCCATAACTTTTCCCATATAGTATCCATTCTTTTTCTGTCAATTGAGAAGGGAAGACTGAATACGCAACAATACATACAAGTATTATAAAGATTGTAGTTTTTACCAATAATTTTAATTTATTTGATTTTTCTATGCCCATCTATTACTCCTTTCTTAAGATTTATATATTATATACCTATTATTATATCTAATTTTCAACGTTATTTCAAATAAAATTATATACATTATATTTATTATTTTATTTATTATATTAATCAATATAAAAATATCCTCAGATACGTTTAATATTGTAAATGAAGATATAAAATATTTAATATTAATTTTTGAAATAAAACCTTATTTTTTAATGTGAGAATTGATTAGAATTAATATATTACTTTATTGTTCCTGTCCTTCTCCATTTTTGCAAAACTTTTTGTGCCTCATCTTTTTTCCTTTTTGCTTCTAATTCAGCTTTTCTTTCTTCTTTTTTTATTTCCAATTCTTCTTGTTTTACTTCTGTTTCATCATTTAATTCTACTTTTTTTTCTACTGTTTTCTCTCTAACTGGTACTTGTTCACGTTTTAATTGAGCTTTAGTTTCTTCTTTTATTTTTTCTCTATTAACTCTTTCTTCTTCCATTTTCTTTAATTTTTCTAATCTTTCTTCCTCTTTTTTTGCATTTTTTTCAATTAATTGCTTTTTATAATAATCCTCTCTTGCTTTTCTTAAAATTTCTTTAGGATTTACTGCCACTAATTGAATCCCTATTATCAAAAGAAATACTAATAACAATATTTTTTTACTATTTTTCATAATATTATTCCTCCTAAGTTTTTATTCAATAGAATTTTTATTCAATTACTTTTATAATTCTCTATGTCTTAGTATAATATTTTTTTCTTTATTAACTCTACTTATTTTATAAGATTTTTCTTTGTTTGCTTAAAAATTTATTATTCAAAAACTTCAGTAGCATTTATTACTTCATTTCCTAAAGCAATATTTAATGCCACTATGGCAACTTCCAACTGACTTTCATCTGGTTCACTGGTAGTTATCTTTTGTAACCACATACCTGGAGAAGAAATAAATTTAGCAATAGGGTTGTTCAAATGATAACTAGTCCATCTTTGTAATTCATAAGATAAACCAGCTACTAGTGGAACAAATAAAACTCTTGTTAATAATTTATGTATCAATAATCCAATCGTATTAATAGGCACTCCTAAGATTAAATCTAATAAAGAAAATACTAATATACTTATAAACATTACTATTAATAAAAAACTTGTCCCACATCTAGGATGAAATCTTGTACATTCCTTTGAATTTTTAGGATTTAATTCTTTTTCTATTTCATAATTAATTATACTTTTATGTTCTGCTCCATGATATTCAAATACTCTTTTTATATCTTTTAAAAATGATATCCCCCATATATAACCTAAGAAAAATATCAACTTAGTTGCTGCTTCTACAATATTTGCTAAAAGTCTACTTTCTCTGAATAATAAGCTTCCTATATAAGAAGGTATTAACATAAATAATCCTACACCTAGTAATATTGATACAAATACTGTCCATTTTGCTTCTTTATCATTGATTTTTTCTTCTTCTATACCAGCTTGATTTGAGGAAAAAATAAGTTCTTTTGTCCCTATAACCATAGCATCGAATAATGCTATTACCCCTCTCACAAAGGGTACTTTCAACCATTTATTTCTATTTTCTGATAAAACAATTTTTTTATAAACTATACTTCCATCTTGTTTTCTAACTGCTGTAGCAATTGCCTTAGGCCCTCTCATCATAACTCCTTCTACAACTGCTTGTCCTCCTACTACTATTTTTTTATCCATTTCAACTCTCTTTCTAATGTATTTAATTTTAATTTTAATATCTATCAAGCATTACCCTGTTTTTTAATCTCGTTAATGCCTTATGTATATACGTTGCTTTAAATTTACTTATTCCTTTTATTTGTGCTATATCCTCTACAGTAGTTATTAACATAGATTGAATTTCTTTAAATTCATTTACTAATAAATCTATATCTTTATTAGTAATCTTATTAACATTTCTTAACAGTCTATAACCTCTTGATTTTATAATTTCATCAAAATTTATATCTCTTAAATCATATCCTAAAATATAAGCAAGTTTCTCATCATCCAATAATTCTTCTTTAGATAATTCTCTAATTTTTTCTATTATTTTTTCTACAATTTCGTTATTTACCTTATAATCTCTTATTAAATTTATAAAGCCTTCCTTTTGATTTAGCATTATTTCTTGATACTGTATTGTAACTAGTCTACCATCTGTTCCTAGTTCAGCAGTGTATTCAATTAACTCATCAGACATTTTAAATAGCAATCCATACATTCTTATTATCTCAACAACATCGTATAAACTTACCATTCCGTCAAATTCTGATATAGAAAGATTGATTAAGCTAGTATATATAGCTCCAGAATATTTTTCAAGGGCCATTATTGCCTGTGATGACTTAGATAATAAATCTCCTATATCATGTAAAATATATCTAAATTCATCTTTATATATTGTAATTTTATTTCTTCTTTCTGAAACAGCAATTACTAAATGTCCTTTTTGTTGAGCAATTCTATGTGCTGTTTGATGTCTTGTACCACTCTCATCTGTTTTTATATTAAAATCTGGCTGTAATTGCATATTTGCACCATATATTGTTTTAACATCTTCAGATATTATAATAGCTCCATCCATTTTAGATAGTTCATATACTTTTTGTGGAGTATATGAAGTATTTAATTCAAATCCGCCACCCATAACATCAGATAATTCTTTATAATTACCCAAAACAATTAAGGCTCCTAGAGAAGCTTCTTGTATCCTATTTATAGCCGATCTCAATGGTGTTCCTGGAGCTATTATAGTGAACACATCTTCCAGATATTCCATTTTTGAATTTTTCTTTGTTTTTTTTGACATTATTTTATCCTTTCAACTAATTCGCTAATATTACTTATATAGTTCAATTTTATTTTAAATTTTTCGTTTTTTAAATCAGATTTATTGCTCGTTGGCAAATAAACTCCCGAAAATCCTAATTTTTCTAATTCATTTACTCTATTTTTTATGAAAGATACTTTTCTTACTTCTCCTCTCAGTCCTAATTCTCCAATTGCAGCAATCTTCTGACTGATAGGAATTTTATTTATAGAAGAAACCAAAGAAAAAATCACTGCTAAATCTGAGCTTCTATCATTTAAATCTATTCCACCTGGAATATTTATATATATATCTTTAGAATTTACATCTACTTGTAAGTGCCTTGATAGAACAGCACTCAATATTTCAACTCGATTTCTATCGTAACCTTCAACTGTTCTTCTGGGCATACCAAAATTAGGAGTTCCAATAAGAGATTGTACTTCATATAAAAACACTCTACTTCCTTCAAATATAGGTGTTATTATACTTCCTATATTTTTTTCATCTCTGCAACTTATAAAAAATTCTGAAGGATTTTTTACTTCGCTAATACCATTTTCTTTCATATCAAATATAGAAATTTCATTTGTAGAACCATATCTATTTTTTATTGATCTTATTATTCTATAATAATTATTTTCTTCACCTTCTATTTGTAATACAGCATCAACCATATGTTCTAGAAGTTTAGGTCCTGCGAGTTTCCCATCTTTAGTCACATGTCCTACTATATAAAAAGCTATTTCATTTTTTTTAGCTATTTCTATTAATTTTAAAGTTGTTTCTCTTATTTGTGTAACACTTCCAGGTATAGAATTAACATTTTCAGAATACAATGTCTGAATGGAATCTATCACTACAACTTTGGGTCTATCCTTTAATATTATTTTTTCAATTTTTTCAATATTCGTATCGTTTAATATATATAAATTATCACTATTAACATTTATTCTTTTGGCTCTCTGTTTTATCTGCCTAGGAGATTCTTCGCCAGAAATATAAAAAACATTTCCTATTTTTGAATATTCTTGAGATAGTTGAAGTAAAAAAGTTGATTTACCTATTCCAGGACTACCAGTAATAAGGACAACTTCTCCCTTTATTAAACCACCACCGAGAACTCTGTCAAATTCACTATATTGCGTTATCATTCTAAATTCTTTTTCTATTTCGATTTCAGAAATTTTACTAATGGAAATCTCTGAAGATTCTACATTTTTAAAAGCTTTTTTTATGTCTACTTCTTCTTCAAAAGTCCCCCAAGAATCGCAATTAGGACATTTACCTAACCATTTTTGTGAAATATAACCACATTCTGAGCATATATATATTGTTTTTGAAGATTTCAGTGCCATTTCCATTCCCCTTTCCAAAATACTGAATTATTATATTCTCATATTATTATATTTCTATTTGACATTTTTTATAAGTTCATTTGTTTAATTTTTTTTATTAACCTTTTTTCAACATTTTCAGGAACAAATTTATTCAATTCACCATTATTTTGGGCTATTTCTTTTACCAAACTTGAACTTAAATATAAATATTCTCTTGAAGCACTTAAAAAAACTGTTTCATAAATACTTTTAGCTAAAGTTTTATTAGTTAAGGCAAACTGAAGCTCATATTCAAAGTCAGAAACTGCTCTTAATCCTCTAACTAAGACATCAACTTTTTCATTTTTTATAAAATCTACTAATAATCCACCAAAAATCTTTATTTCTGCATTTATGTTTTCTTTTTCTAAAATTTCATTTATCATTTCAGATTTTTCTTCATCTGTAAACCAAGCTTTTGTTTTAATAGAATTTTTGAATATTCCAATAATAACTCTATCATACATTTTAGAAGATCTTTTTATTATGTCTACGTGTCCTCTTGTTACAGGATCAAAACTTCCAGGATATAATGCTGTTTTATACATTTTAACCTCGCTTTATTTTTTATTTTTTATTTTATTTTCTACAAACTTTAATGCTTCTTTTGCAGCATTCTTTTCAGCCTCTTTTTTACTCTTCCCTGAACCATTTCCTATTATTTTATCATTCAATTTTACAGATATTTCAAATATTTTATCATGATCAGGTCCAGCAGTCCTAATTAACTCGTATTCAGGCATTTTTCTATATTCACCTTGAAGAAGTTCTTGTAGTATTGTTTTATAATCTCCTGTTCCTTCGATATCATTTATATTTTCTATTTTCTCCATTAAGTACTTCATAGCTATTTCTTTAGTAGTATAGTAATCCGAATCTTTAAATATAGCTCCAATTAAGGCTTCAAAAGCATCTCCTAATATAGATTTCCTATTTCTTCCTCCTGACATTATCTCTCCATTGCTTAAATATAAATAATTTCCTAATTTTAAATCACTTGCAATAGATGAAAATACAGGCTCGCTTATTATTTGACTTTTTAATTTTGCCAATTCTCCTTCTTTTTTTCCTTCTCCTAAATTATAGATATATTCTGTTACGATTAAATTAACGACAGCATCTCCTAAAAATTCTAATTTTTCGTTATCAAATTGCTTATCTCTATTATTTTCATTAGAATATGATCTATGGGTAAGTGCTTCTTTTAAATATTCTTCATTTCTAAATTTATAAGAAATTTTTTTCATTAATTCTTTAGAATCTTTTATTTTTACCATTAAAAATAAGCTCCTTTAAATTTTAATTTCTTCTGCAATTTATGAATTTATATTATAAATTTAGTAAAATTAATATTATAAATTCATATACTCAGAAAGGGATTATCTCAGACAACATTGTGAGATAATCCCTTGTTGTATTACTATTAATTATCCAGTATATTTTTTAAATGCTAATACCGCATTATGTCCACCAAATCCTAATGATGTAGACAATCCTATATTTATATCTCTTTTTACTGCTTTATTTGGTGTGTAATCTAAATCACATAATGGATCAGGATTTTCATAATTTATTGTTGGTGGTACGATTCCTTCATCTATTGCCAAGGCTAAAAATGCAGCTTCTACTCCACCTGCTCCGCCTAATAAATGTCCTGTCGCTCCTTTAGTCGAACTAACAGAAAGTTTATAAGCATGCTCTCCAAAAATTGTTTTTATTGCCTGAGTTTCATTTTTATCATTTGCTGGTGTAGATGTTCCGTGGGCATTTATATATCCAACTTCTTCTAGTTTTATATTACCTTGAACTAAAGCCATATTAATTGCTCTTGCTGCTCCTTCTCCACCATCTGAAGGCGCTGTCATATGATAAGCATCACCTGTCTCACCATATCCAATAACTTCAGCATAAATTTTAGCTCCTCTTTTTTTTGCATGTTCTAATTCCTCTAATATTAACACACCTGCTCCTTCTCCTAAAACAAATCCGTCTCTATCAATTGTAAATGGTCTTGACGCAGTTTTTGGATCAGGATTTGTTGACAAAGCTTTCAAATTTGCAAATCCTGCTATTCCACTTGGAGTGACTGTTGATTCTGTTCCTCCTGCTATCATAACATCTGCTTTATTCAATAAAATAGTTTGAAATGCATCTCCTATGGAATTTGTCCCAGAAGCACATGCAGTAACTACAGTCTTATTTGGTCCCTTTGCCCCTGTATAAATAGAGGAATTACCCGACGCCATATTTAGTATAGCTGCTGGAATGTAAAACGGAGAAACCTTTTTTGGTCCTCTTTCTATTAATTTTCCAACTTCTTGTTCTATAACATCTAATCCACCTATTCCAGATCCTATTATAGTACCAACTCTATATGCATTTTCTTCTGTTATTTCAAACTTTGCATCATTTAATGCTTCTATGGAAGCTGCAATGGCAAATTGAGAAAATTTTCCTAATTTTTTTAATTCTTTTTTTTCTATAAAATCTTCTGCAACAAAATCCTTTACTTCAGCAGCAATATGTACTGAATGCTCAGTTGTGTCAAAAGCAGTAATTTTATCTATACCGCATTCTCCATTTAATAATGCTTTCCAAGTTTTTTCTTTTCCTGTTCCCAAAGGAGTTACTAAACCTATTCCTGTAACAACTACTCTTCTCATCTATACACCTCGTATCTTTTATTTTATATTTTATGCTACATTATATTATATATTATACTAATTTTCAATGATTTTTTCAATATATAAATAAAAAAGTTATATTAAAATTTCAATATAACTTCTATATAACTAACATTATTATTTATTATTTAGATTCAATGTAATCCATGATATCTTTTACAGTTTTAATTTTTTGTGCATCCTCATCAGGAATTTCAATATCGAATTCTTCTTCAAAAGCCATTATTAATTCAACTGTATCTAACGAATCTGCTCCTAAATCATCTACAAATGACGCATCCTCAGTAACTTGATCCGCATCTACCATTAGTTGTTCTACTACTATGTTTTTTATTTTATCTAGCATTTTTATGCCACCTCCAAATTTATTTTCAAGTTATTATATCAAAAGAATTAAAAAAATGCAATACTTTTTAAATTACTAATGTTATTTTTTATGTTTCAAATTTCTTTTATATTTTCAATATTTTCAATATTTATAACTTCTATCTCTTTATTTATTTTCTTTATTAACCCAGATAAAATTCTACCTGGTCCTATCTCATAAATTTTAGTGACACCTTTTTCTACTAATTCATTAACTGTATCAACCCACTTTACAGGTCCAAAAGTCTGTCTATAAAGCTCTTCTTTAATTTCTTGTATATCTGTTATTACTTTAGCAGTTGTATTAGCTACAATAGGTATTCTTGCATTATTCCATGAATAATTAGAAAATTCATTTTTTAATATTTCTGCCACTGGTTTCATCAATGAAGAATGAAAAGGACCCGATACAGCTAAAGGGAGCGCACGCTTAGCACCTTTTTCTTTAAATATATCTAAACTTTTTTTGATTGATTCCTTATCACCTGCAATTACAGTCTGTTTTGGTTCATTATAATTTACTGCCTCAACTATTCCACTTATTTCTGAAGCAATAACTTCTACATCGTTAGAAGACAACCCTAATATAGCAGCCATTGAACCTTCTACTTCAGATTTACTCATTATTTCGCCTCTTTTTGAAATTAATTTTAGTATATCTTTTTCATTTAAAACTTCTGAAGCATACAATGCACTGTACTCTCCTAAACTATGACCTGCTGTAAAATCAGGATTTATATTTTTTTCTTTTAGTAATTTTGTAAAAATAACAGATAACATTGCTATTGCTGGTTGAGCAAATCTTGTATTTTTCAAATCTTCGTCTGTTCCATTAAACAATATTTCTTTTAGTTTTTCATCCCCAATATTAGAAAAAATTTCATCAACTAATATTTTATTTTCAGAATCCAATGCTTCATATAATATTTTGCACATTCCAGCATATTGAGTTCCCTGACCAGGAAATACAAAAGCTATTTTTGACATATCTAACCTCCATTTATTTTATTTCTTCTGCTTCTTCTATTTTATCTTTTACTTTATCTACTTGAGATTTATCCTTTGTAGAACTTTTATAAATGGCTTTTTCTTTTTTCTTCCCATTATTTTTTAATTTATTTTTTTCATATATTCCTAGTGATAGCAGTATAATTCCACCAATTAGAGCAACTATAGGAAATCCTATATCGAAATAATCTCCAAAAAATTCTTTTAAATATAAATAAAGCCCTATTGCCACTACCGCCCATCCAAATTTACTTTTGTTAAAAACAAAGAATATACCTATTATCATTAATATCATTTGATAATTGAAAACATATTTCAAAATATTTTCTGGTATATGTTGCTGGAAAATATAAAACAAACTCATAAATATTATTAATATTCCCCATGTAACTCTTTTATCCATCTTAAATCACTCCTCTATTTAAATTTTTTATTAATTACTATTTTGACCATTCTATTAACATTGAACCGTAAGTAAGTCCTCCTCCAAAACCAATAGCTACTATTTTATCTCCTTTTTTAAGTTTTCCTTCTCTATTTGCTTCGTCTAATGCCAAGGGTATAGTTGCTGCTGAAGTATTACCATATTTTTGTAGATTTACATAAAATTTTTCCATTGGTTGCTTAAATCTTTTAGCAATAGATTCAATTATTCTAATATTGGCTTGGTGTGGAACAAATAAATTTATATCGTCTGCTGTAAGATTTCCTTGAGATAATACGTTATCCACTGTTTCAGGAAATACTCTAACTGCAAATTTAAAGATCTCTCTTCCATTCATTTTTAAATAAATATCTTTATTCTCAATTGTATCTTTAGTTACAGGCAATCTTGAACCACTTGATGGTATTAATAACTCAGATGCTCCAGAACCATCTGCTGTAAGATGTATAGCTATATGCCCTCCTTCTTCAACTTCACCTAATACAATTGCTCCTGCTCCATCTCCAAATAAAACACAAGTATTCCTATCTTCCCAATCTATAACCCTAGACATTGTTTCAGCACCTATAACCAAAACTTTTTTATAAATTCCAGACTTTATGAAACTATACGCTGTTGAATAAGCGTACACAAAACCTGTACATGCTGCTGATAAATCAAAAGCCGCAGCATTTAATCCAAGTTTATTTTGAACCAATGCTGCTGTTGAAGCTGCTGCATGATCAGGGGTCATTGTTGCTAAAATAACCAATTCTATTTCATTTTTATTTACTTTTGCATTTTCAATAGCTCTTTCAGCTGCTTTATAAGATAAATCAGAAGTCGCTTCATTTGAAGCTGCTATTCTTCTTTCTTCTATTCCTGTTCTAGTTCTTATCCATTCATCATTGGTGTCTACTATTTTTTCTAAGTCATCATTTGTTAAAATTTTCTCTGGCACATAAGAACCCGTTCCTAAAATTCCTATTTTCATTTATAATATTCTCCTCATTTTAATATTATTATTTTATATTTTAATAATTCCTATATATTTCAAAATTCTTTTAAAACATAAGTTAATTCAAATAGATTTTATCATAATTTAAAAAAAAATACAATAAAAAAGCCTGATTAAAAATCTGGCCCTATTAAACATATGATAATAACTTATTTATTTTAAAACAAAAAAGCAAGATTACACTTTTTTCATCTTGCCCTATACTTTAATAAAATTTAACCTTTTATTACTTGTTTTCCTCTGTATACTCCAGTTTCTAAATTTACTCTATGAGGCCTTCTTACTGTCCCATCAGCTTCTACTATTATATTTGGAGCTGAGATTGAATCATGTGCTCTTCTCATATTTCTTTTTGCTTTAGATGTTCTTTTCTTAGGTACTGCCATTATTATCGACTCCTTTCCAATAATTTGGTATGTAATAAGCATTATTACAAATAATATTGCTTTATATTAATAATTTTATACATAACATTATAATAAATATCAATTCTTTTGTCAAGTTTTTATTTTTTATTAAAAACATTATTTAAATATAAAATTTCTCTAATATATCGATTTTATTATTATCTAATCCGGTATTGTTTTTCCTTTTAGCATTTTTTCATGAAAATAATAGTAGGAATCCACTGTATCAAGTAAATATCCATCTACACCAATATCATCAAGATTTTTTTGATATTCATTAACAATACTCTTCCATTCATTATTCCAATACTTTACTATATAATTTCCTTTCCAATTAGGATTCTCTTCAACAATCCAAGAAGGCAGTTTTTTATTCCAATCATTTTTCCAGTAGGATCTATAATCTTCAGCCTCTCCTATACTGAAATAAGATATCACAATTCTTCTCTCTCCATTTTTCTTATTTTTTAACTCACTTATCTGGTTTTTTGTAAAAAATACTCCATCATGAGAAGGTTCTATAATCAAAAGGTCAAAATCTGTATTTTTCAAATATTCAAAATATTGATTTATATCTCTAAATTTTTCAGGATTTAAAAGGAGTAAAAAATTTTTGACTTGTTTCAAAGAAGTTATGTTATCGTTATTAAAAGAATTAATCGGATTATATATATCAGTTACTTCAAAATTAGGAAGTAATTCACTCACGAATTTTGTTTTTTTATCTTCTAATTTTAAAAATTCCTTCCTGTCAGTTCCTTTTCCGTAATTAATTACAAAAACTGGTTTTCCTGTTTTTCTAATGGGATTTAATAAACTTAACATATAATTTTTATCTTTCTTATTCGTCATCACATTAAATTTCAAAACATCTCCATAATATAGAGATTCTTGTGTTGTCCCATCTGTTATTTTTATAAAATTTTCATCTAATTTTTCATCTCTAAAATAAAGTTCATTCCCGTTTTGAGTAATGATATATTTATCATTTGAATTTTTTTTTATATCTTCAATAAAATTTTTCATCCTATCTTTATATATTTCTTTTTTACTATCTTCTCTCATAGTCTCATTTTCTATTACATTTTTTTTTGTATTTTCTTCACTATTTTTCTCTTTTGAATGGCATAATACTACAGAAACAAAAAGTAATAATAATAATATTTTTTTCATTTTTTATAAATTCCTTTCAGAGTTTAATCTTAATTCATATTATCATAATTTTCTTAATTTTATATTTTATTTCATTTAGAAAATATATTCTAATTCCATTTTTGCATATTTTGAAAAGTTTGATTCAGAATTTTTTGTATTTCCATATTTAGAACTATCATATTTATAAAAATAACCTAACTTACCAGATATTCTTAATCTTTCAGTTATATTTTTCGAGTAAAGAAAATAAGGTCCAATATTTGATTCTAATGTGTAATTTTCCTCATTGTCATAAAAATATTTTTCAGTTTTTATACTTAGTTCAGGAGAAAAAGCAAAATTTTTACCTAATTCATAAGTCCATTTAAAAATACTTTCAATTTTTCCTCTTATTCTGCCTTTATTTCTACTATACTTAACATACTCTGTTTCTAAAATATTACTCCATTGAAATCCGTATCCCAATATACTGTTTGATTTTAATGATGTCTGTATAGAGTACCCTTTTTTTTCTTTTGCATCTAATCGATTTGCTAGACTCTCTAATTCAAAATATGTTCCTCCCATTCCTAATTTAGGCAAGAAAGTTGATATTTTTTGACCTATATAATATTTATACGTATAATCTTTTTCAGCAGATAATATATTGTTTTCAGTATGTTTGATTCCAAATAATGTTCTATAATTCCAATTTTTTTCACCTATTTTAAATCCTTTATTTAATCTTACAAATGAAATTTCATTATCCCATACATTATATTTTCTATTTGTATCTCTGTTTTCTTCATGAAACTCTCTTCCAATTTTATAATTAAAATCCCATCTTTCATTAAGATTTATGTACCCTTCTCCTATTGTCCATTTATTTATGTTTTTATTAGGTCTATTTTCAATCTCTACAAAGGTATTAATTTTATTATTCTCACTGACAGGAATATAAAAATTTAATCTTTCTATTCCCCTTTCTTTTATAATCTTACTCTCGTTTAAGTCTTCATACTTTTTTATTTCATTTTCATCTTTTATAGAACTAAAAGCAACTATATTTAATACCATAAAAATAAAAATATTCGTGTTTTTCATATTAATACCCCTTTTTATAGATACCTTTTTTATTAAATCCATATTTATCATATTCTCCATCGTCAAAATCAGCTGGTCTTTGCCCTTTTTTATATCCGTATTTATCTAATCCTTCTCTAGTGTAACCTTTTGAGTCATAGTATGTTTTTGTTTTCTCGTTTAAACCATAATAATTCCAACCATTTTTATCATAGTATCCATTAGTATCTTTATGTATTCCATCATAATTAAATCCGTATTTATCATATAAAGATTTTGTAATAATATTGTATTGATTATTATCAAATCCTCTTTCGTCATATTTTTTTCGTGTATTTTTATGGACTCCTAAAAAATCAAAACCTGCATAATCATATTTACTTTTTGTTTCTACATTCCATCCTTCTCTATCAAACCCTTTCCTATTTATTTCATTCCAATTCCAGCCTTCTTCATCGTAATAATCTTTTGTTTTTTCATTTAATCCGTAGTAATTCCAACCATATTTATTGTATTCTGTTTCTGTATCTTTATGTATACCTTCATGATTAAACCCTCTTTCATCATAAATAGAATTTGTTAACAAGTTATAAGAATTTGCATTAAAGCCTCTTTCATCGTAATTTTTACCTGTATCTTTATGAATTCCTAAAAAATTAAAACCATATACGTCATATTTACTTTTTGTTTCTACATTCCATTCTTCTTTGTTAAATCCTCTTCTATTTACTCCTTCCCTATTCCAACCACCTTCATCGTAATAATCTTTTGTTTTTTCATTTAGACCATAATAATTCCAGCCATTTTTATCATATTCTTTCCCTGTTTCTCTATGAATTCCAATATAATTGAAGCCTAATTTATCGTAATAAGAATTTGTTAATATATTATATAAATTTACGTCAAAGCCTCTTTCATCATAATTTTTTCCAGTATCTTTATGTACTTCTGAAAAATCGAATCCTGCATAATCATAGGGACTATTTGTTTGCTCATTCCATCCTGTTATATTAAATCCTCTTCTATTTATACCTTCCTTTGTATAACCTCTAATATCGTATCCTTCATTATCATAGGGACTCATTGTATTTCTATTATTACCTGTTTTTGAATTAAAACCCCGACTATCATAAGTCGACGCTTTTATTTTACCTCCAAAAATAACCATAAATAAAAGTAAAATCAAAATATAAATTTTACTATTCAACCATAAACTAATTTTCTTCAAATATCTTCCTCCTACTTTTTGATTGAAATTTTGCCTGAACATCGTAGTATAATTTAATGTTTCGAAGATTTTTGGAAACATGTAAATTGCAACAATTAAAGATATGAAAGAAGATGAAAAAAATCCCATTCCTACAAATTCTAAACCAAGTTTACCAAAAATATATGAGAATACAATACTGCTGAAAAATAGAGTTGAAGCTAAAATTATTGATTGTAATCTTAAATCAAAATATAAAAATAATGTTATTATTATTGAAACAAATATTGCTGAAAAAGAAGAAAAAACACTAATTCTGAACAGATCTAATAAATATGTATTCATATCAAATTCATTAAAAATTACATTTGCAATAAGAACACACGAAAAAGAGATTAAAAACTGTAATTCCATACAATAAAAAATTTCTTGAAATACAATTTTTTTCATTTTATCAAGAGCTTGGCTTATTTCAGAATAATTTCCTTTTTTACATATCATTTTATAATATTCCTTATATAAAGGTAAAAACTTTGTTTCTAGAAATACTGTAAAATATATTATAGCAGGCATAGCAGTGCAATAAGAATAAAAAACTGCTACTTCATACAAAGGTGAGATTCTAAAAGTACCAGATATAGTATATGAATCTCCTATAATCCAGTTTACAAATACATGTCCCCATACACCTAGAATATATAACATTCCTATTAATACAAGGCTAAAATATCCATTTAAATAAGTTAGAAATTCAAATTGATTTTTACTTTTACCAGTAAATGACCTCAAAATATACATCGATGTTAAAATAAAATTTATCCCTATCCCAATACAATATGAAAGAAGCATCCAAAATATAGGACTTTCATTAAAAATTGGAACATAATATTTTAAAAATAAATAACCTAAAGATACAGATACAATGTTTCCTAAAAAAAAACTAAAAAGGATAACTTTATATTTTTTAAGTAACGATACAAATATCATTGTAATCCAAGATAAACACATAATCACAAATAATAATATCGAAACCGATTTATATGGTATAGACAAAGTTCCTCTGTTAATAAATATATAACTTATAAAAAATGCAATTATTGACACTAATTTTAAACACCCTATAAAAGTTCCCCTTATTTTTTCTATTTTTTTGTTAAATATACAGTCTGAAATATACCTTGTAATAAGGTATTGGAAAGCACTGGTAAGTATCTGGGAAAAAGTAAAAGCATAAAAAATAGTACTCATAAATAATGTCTGGTTAGCCGTTCCAATATTAATATCTTTTGAAATTAAAATTAAAAGATTCAACGAAGTTATTGTTATAAGCCAAGGACCGACACTTATAGCTGACGAAAATAATATTGCTCTTATATTTCCAAAAGGTTCATTTTTTTCTTCTACAAATAATTTTTTTAATTCAAAACCTATCCCTGCCATTTTAAACTCCTAACTCATCATATATTTTTTGATAACTTTTTATAAATGATTTTTTTGAATAATATTTTTTTACTATTTTTTTACCATTTTTAGAAAATTCTTCTAATTTTTTAGGATTATTATATAAATTTATAAGTGCTTCAGATAGTTCTATATATGAAGTAGGAGGAATAATTACTCCAGCTTCACCTATATCTGTTTTCTCTATTAATATTTCTCTACAATTCCCTACATCTGTTGAAACAAAAGGAATTCCTGTAGCTAATCCTTCAAGAATACTCAGTGGTTGTCCTTCTGAAATAGAGGTAAGAAGAAGAATATCTAAAAAAGAATAATATTCCATTACATTTACCCTTCCGGTAAATATAACTTTATTTTTTAGTTCTAAATTTTCAACTAGCTGAAGACATTCTTTATAATATTCTAAATCTTCGTCATAAGGACCTATAATCCAAAGTTTCATATCGTGAACTTGATCAGAAGCTATTTTAAATCCTTTTATCATCATTTTGACATCTTTTATCGGAACAATCCTTAAAACAGAACCTATGTTAAATCCTTCCTTTTTCTTTCTAACTATAGAACCATATTTTTCTTCATCAACTCCATTTGGTATGACCATCGTCTTATCCTCTTGAGCACCACATTCTAATTGAATTTGTCTATTATATTCAAATAAAGTAATAATTTTATCACAATATTTATACGCTAACTTTGATAAATAATAAAAATAATCTATCCATATATCTTTAAAATCATTATCTATCCAATTAGAAACTAAAACTTCCTCCTCTCTTTCTCTAGGGTATATTCCGTGCTCTGTTAAAATAAGTTTACCCTTTTTCTTGTGTGACACAATAGCTCCTAAAAAGCCAGCATATCCAGTTGTAACACTATGATATATGTTTGCTTTTGGTATTTTTTCCATACTTATTTTCAATAAATTTAAAATAATATTTCTATAAGTCCAATAATAAATACTGAAATTTCCTTTAGAATGTTTTTTTTCATAATATTTTAAAAGTACATTCCAATATTCTTTACTTAAAATTATTTCGAGAGGTGTTCCCATTTCTTTAGAAAATATTTTTTCAATTTTTTTTATTTTATCTTCTCCTTTGTTCAAATTAAAATCAAGTAATTCTTCTATATTCTCAATTTTTTCAATATTTTCTTCTAAATTATTTTTTAAAACCCTTAAATAGGAAAAATCTAAACAAGGATCCATATATATATTTTTTATTTTTAAAACATTTTTGGGTATTTCATACTTTACTTTAGCAAATTTTTTATTAGGTATAATACACAATATCTTAAAAAAATGATTTGGATTGGACAAAATCAATTCATGTATCCACGAGGAAACTCCTCCAACAATATACGGATAAGATCCTTCGCATATAAAACAAATAACTGCCATTTTTTCTACCTTTAAACCTTCCTTATTTTTAGAAATTTTAGTTTTAAATATGTTCATTTAAAAAATTTGGTCTTTCTACATTTTTATTTATTTTGCTATATTTTTTATACTCTTTTAGTAAATCTCGAAAACGATTTTCTTTATGAAGAAACTTTAAATATTCTGAAATAATTAAAATTTCTTTATTTTCCAATTTTTCTGTACTTGAATCTAGAATCTCTTTAACTAATTTCTCATATTTTTCATTTTGATTAGTTTTTCTGTATAAATATATAAATTCATATTTTTTTTCTGCTTCGCTTATTTTTAAATTATTCAGTATATTAAATAGTTTATTTATATAAAAATCCCTAATAGCTCCTATTAGAAGCCCAGAATCAACGTATTTCTTATATAAAGAATAAATTTTTATTTCATTTTTATTTTCTTTTTTCTCTTCTTTATTTATTTCAGACTGAATATCTGTATCTATTTTATTAAGCTCTGTTGCCGCATAGTGGATAACATCTATATTTTCATCTAAAAGGGCTTTTTTAAGTACTTCTGTTTTTATACATATTTCTTCTGGATTGTAGTAATATAAAAACCTCTTCTTTTTTTCTGGATTATCAGATAATAATAATTCATTATAACTCATAACATCAAAATAATCTTTACTAAAATAATCATTTTTATCTTCCTTATCTTCCTCTTCTACGTAAAGAATTTTCTCAATCATTGTTGTAGATATACTCCAGAAAAATAATACTTTTTCTAATAAAAGCAAAACATATCCTAATACTGGAAACAAAACAATAAAAACATCAAAATATTCTATCTCCCTCTTTATAATAATGTGAAATATACCTAAAAAAATTAGAACTAATAATTCTCTAATTATCCAAAAATTACTTCTATAATTTAATAAATCTCCTTTGGAATAAAATAATTTTAATATTAATATTTCTAATAATATAAAAATAACTATCACAAAAATCTCAAATAATGTTTTATTTTTTTTCATTTTAACCACCCAAATATATAATTATATCTTCTTTTTCTATGTTTATCAAATAAATTTTACTGCTTCGTGTTGAATATATTTCTTTAAAAGAACCCGAAGAAATATTTTTAATTTTGTCATTTCCATTTATTCTTATTAAAGTTTCAAAGTTATCTCTAAAATTTTTAATTCCTATATGAATTTCATTATTTCTTTTTTCAGAATAAATTTCTAAATCCTCTATATTCATATATTTTTTAGTCATATCAACAGATCTCATTGGATTTACAAAAGGAAGTTTCTCTTCAAAAGTTGTTAAAGTTTTTTCAAATTCAATTTTTAACTGTTCCCATGTCTTGTTCTGACTTCTATCTGTTGAAATTAAATCATCAGGGTGCACAAAATGGGACCAATACCCATATATGGCAAAAGCATTAAAAATATTCCACATTTCATCACTATCGTAGTAAAATCCTGATGAAAATCTTGGAAGATTGTATATATTTGGGAACAATTTATTTCTTCCCACTTCTTGGACATATACCCCTTCTGAATCAGTTCCATAAAATACTGACGAAATAGTTTTTAAGTCTGGATAATTTTCTACAACTACTTTAACTCCTTCTTCTTTCATCATATTACTTGGTGGAACATACGTATATAATTTTACTTTTTTCCCAAATAATTCTTTTACATATTTTAATACTTCTTGTGTAGAAGCAGCCATATCTTGTTGTGTAATCCATGGTTTATAATTGAGTCCTTCAAAATTTATGTCTTTACTATAATATAACAAAGGATTGTGGTTATAACCGTGTATTCCTAACTCACCTTTATTATTAAATAATTCTCTTCCATTAAGGCTCAGATCTTTAAGTGTAATATCCAAAATATCTTTCATATCTTCTTTAATTACATCATGGTTATAATCTATAATAATAAAACCCGAATAAACTATATTTCTTATTCTACCAATTTCAATCATATCTTTCCACCATATTTGTCTAAAAAAATCTCTCGTACTAACATGATAATGATTTGTTATAACTGAATTTTCTGTTCTTGGTATTGGTGCTGGAAAATCATCAATATGCATGAGTCTAGCATTTAAAATTGGAGTAATATACCAATCATTACCATAAGATATCCATTGATTCATAAGACCCCTTGTAACCTTATCTGAAAAAAAAGAAGCATTTGTATAAAGTATTCTTCCTGAACCATATATTTTTTCCCATAAAACAGGATTATTTTTTTCGTCAGTTGCAAATATAGTTAAATTTTTTTTTAATTCTACTTTCATTGTAGGAAAAACTACCATTTTTTCACTTGGCTCATGAGTATCTATACCTGGAAATAATTTTTCAATAAATTTTATCCCTTTGCTACTATCTATCAATTTATTTATTTTATTAATTCCTGATATTTCATTGAAAGGGTTATATGGTGAATTATTTAAAAATATTAAATTTTTCCCATTAAAAACTTCTTTTATTATTTTATCAAACATTACTTTTTTAAATCCTATAAAAGTATCAGTAGCAAAAATAAATGTACTATATTCTTTTGTTGAAACTTCTTCTCCTATATCAACTAATTTATAATTTATTTTGTTATAATTAAATATTTCTTTTACATTTAATACAATACTCTTAGATTGTTCTGATGTACCATTATAATAAACAAGTATTTTTTGTGGATTTGAGAATTGTTGTTTTGTAGATTTTGCAATTGATTTCTCTAAAGAAACATCTTGATTTATTTCAAAATAATTTACTTTATTAATCAATCTATTCATTTGTAAAAATAATTCTATTACTAGAATCAATATAAAAATGTACTTAATTTTCACGGTTCTATCTTCTTTCTTAATTTATTTACTAATTTTTTCCATACTTTCATTTACTTCAGTGATTAAAATTTTAAATATTTCAAAAGTATAACTTTTTGAACTTTCATAAGATAATTTTGTTACTTCAATAAAAGAAATTATATCTCCATTTAAAAATATTGGAGCTATAAACATTGGCACTTTTCCATTTAAATCAAAAGTAAATTCTAATGTGCATTTTTTATTTAAAACTTCTAAGAATCTTTCTGAATTTTCATCATTCAATTTTAAATTCGATTTTAAATTACTGTTTCCAATCTTTAATATCTGTTCCAAATGATTTTCTTTTTTTATAAAAACACTGGCGTTTTCACAGCTCAAATATTTATTTAAAAAATCCATTACAATTTCATATATTTCACTAAATGTGCTAGCTTTTCGAAGTTTTTTTCTGAATTTTTGAAATGATATTATACCATTTTTAGTTTGAATTATTTTATTTCTGAGAGAAAAATTTATATTTAACACTTCTACATTTTTTCTTTTTTCATCTTCAAATAAAATTTCAATTTTTTCTTTTTCATTTTTTAATTCTTCAATTTTGACTTTATGATTAGAATGTAATCTTCCCATTAACATAGAAATAAATAAAAACATTAAAAAGAATTTATAATATTGAAATTTTAATAAAAATAGAATCATATCGTTTCCTGAGTGTAAATATGCAAATAAATATCCTAATGTTGCAATAAATGCATTAACAAATCCTAAATATGTTCCGTATTTAAGCGACATAAGAACAACCATTATCGCCAATGGGTGAAGATTCAAATTCAAAAAATTTTTATTTGTAAAAGGTAAAAAATAAAATAAAATTAATATAATAAAAGTATATACTAAACTTTCAAATATACATTTGACTATGTTTTTTAATGATTTTTTTTCTTTTTTTGATACAATATTTTTTATAAAAATTAAAATTTTAGATAATACATAATCTAAAAATTTACTATTTTTATTTGCCATATTTACTCCTTTATATATATTTCAAATATATTTAAATTCTATTTTTGATTTATAGTTTACCTCGGTTTTTAGTATAGCAAATACTAAAAATATTTTCAACTATTCTTTTTTATAATAAATAAAATTAATATTTATTTATTATTTATAAATACTTAAAAATAGCATATTAAAATATTATTTTTAAATTTTAATATGCTAGACTATGTTATATTAATTTAAACCATGTAATTCATATATAATATTTTTTATATTTATATTTATATTTATATTTATATTTATATTTATATTTATATTCATTTTATATATTTATTAACTCTTAAATACTAATTTTATTTTTCTCGAATTTTTTTCTTTCATTTTCATTTAAATATTTTTTTCTTAATCTTATATTATTTGGAGTAATTTCTACTAATTCATCATTCTCAATATATTCTAATGCAAGCTCCAGAGTAAATTCCTTTGGAGGAGCTAATTTTAATGCATCATCACTACCTGCAGCTCTCATATTTGTAAGTTTTTTCCCTTTACAAACATTTACTATAAGATCATTTTCCCTAGAATGTTCTCCTATTATCATACCCTCATATACTTCTACTCCAGGTCCTATGAATAATATTCCTCTTGGTTGTAGGTTATTCAGTGAATATCCTAAACTTATTCCTCCTTCCATAGCAATAAGAACTCCTCTTCTTCTACTAGTAACTTCTCCTTTGTATGGTTCATATTCATAAAATGAATGATTCAATATCCCAGTTCCTCTAGTTTCTGTTAAAAATTCGTTTCTAAATCCAATAAGACCTCTTGAAGGAACTTTAAATTCAAGTCTTGTGTATCCGTCGCTTCCTTGAATCATATTTAACATTTCACCTTTTCTAAGTCCTATTTTTTCTATAACTACTCCTACAAACTCATCTGCAACGTCAATTATAGCAAGCTCGATTGGTTCAAGTTTTTTACCATTTTCTTCTTTGAATATTACTTCAGGCTTTGATACTGCTACTTCATATCCTTCTCTTCTCATGTTTTCAAGTAATATTGATAATTGTAATTCTCCTCTTCCCTTTACTATAAATGCATCAGGAGATTCTGTCATTTCTAATCTCATACTTACATTATGATTTACTTCTTTTGTTAATCTTTCCAATATATTTCTTGACGTTACAAATTTACCATCTTTTCCAGCAAAAGGGGAATCATTTACAATAAATGTCATAGC
>JAGOWQ010000045.1 GCA_018060185.1 Leptotrichiaceae bacterium
TTAGAATTTTCAAAACTAACGGGAACAGATTCTTTAGCAATTTCAATTGGTACAGTACATGGAAGTTATATTGGAGAACCAAAAATAAATTTTGAAAGATTAAAAGAGATAAGAAGAGAGCTGAGTATACCTCTTGTTTTACATGGTGGTTCTTCATCAGGAGATGAAAATCTTAATAGATGTGTTAAAGAAGGTATAAATAAAATTAATATTTATACAGATTTTATAATAGCGGCAAAAGAGGCAAACGATACTAACTTAGGGTATTTAGAAAATAAAATGAAGATGAAAGAAGCAATAAAAGATAAATTAAATCATTATTTTAAAGTATTTGAAACAAAGGAGGTAATATAGTGAAAAAACCGTTTTTTGTGGTGAATCCTAAATCATATTTATATGGTGAAAAATTAGAAAAATTAGCTAAAAAATCCGATGAAGTTTCAGAGAAATATAATGTTAAAATATACTTTACTGCTCCATTTGTAGAGTTAAAAAAAATAAATGAAATATCTAAAAATATTATTTTAACAGCACAACATATGGATGATACAATAGTTGGAAGAGGTATGGGACATATAGTGGGTGAAATGTTAGTTGATTCTGGTGTTAGAGCAGTAATTTTAAATCATGCGGAACACAAGATAGATAATAAAAAATTAGAATCTACGATATTAAGAGCTAAAGAATTAAAATTAGATACAATAGTTTGTGCTAGTACATATGATGAAATTGAATATATTTCAAAATTGCATCCATTTGCAATATTATGTGAACCTACTGAGCTTATAGGGACATCTATAACTAGTGGAAATGACTACATTGATAAAAGTAGTGAAATTATAAGACGAATTGATAGTAATATATATGTTATGCAAGCAGCTGGAGTTACTACACCAGAAGACACGTATAATATAATACAAAGAGGTGCTGATGCTACGGGGTGCACAAGTGGTATAGTTTTAGCAGAAAATCCTGAAGAAATGATTGAAAAAATGGTAGTATCTTTGATTAAGGGCTATCAGGAAAGAAGGTAAAAATGAAATATATGCATCAAGATATAATAGTAAAAACTGTTTCAAATAGAGTATCTTATCATTGTGTTACAGAGGAAACTGAAGAAATCATAAAAGAATCTGGAGTAAAAGATGGTATTGTTGTTTTAAGTAGTTCGCATACAACTTGTTCGTTATTTTTTGAAGAGTATATGCACGATAAAAATTATTATGGAGATGAGTATATACAAGTTGATATCAATAATATTATGGAAAAAGTAGTTCCTAAATGTAATACAGAAACACAATATTTTAGTCCAGGTCCAGAACATATAGAGTTTGGTCTTGGGTTATCAGATCCAAATTATCCACAAGAAAAATGGACCATGTTAAATACTGATGCCCATATAAAATCTTCTATTTTTGGTAATAATTCATTAACATTTATAATAAAAAGTGGAAAAATAATATTAGGCTCATTAGGAAAAATATATTTTGTTGATTGGGACCAATTGAGGGAAAGAAAGAGAAAAATTAATGTTTTGATAATGGGAGATTAGAATATAAACGCCTCGAAATATATAAGAGTATATTAATTTATATGAAAAATTATTAAATTAATGAGTTTATTTTCATAGAAAATATGATAAAATAAATTATAAATTATGAGATATTAGAGGAGTTTTATGAGAAATACTAGAGAACAGATATTGGATTTAGCTATACACTACATAAGAAAGTATGGTTATGATAGTTTTTCTTATGCAGATATATCAAAAGAATTAGGAATAACAAAAGCTAGTATACATTATTATTTTAAAAGTAAAGAGGACTTATTAGTTGATATAATTGAAAGGTTTATTGATTTGCAAAGAAAAATAGAGGTTAAACTATCTGAAATATGTGATAATAAAGAAAAATTAAAATATTTTTTTATTTATGAAGATGAAGGCAGTAAAGAAGGAGAAAAATGTCCCATTGTAATGATTGAAAACATTATGTACAAGATGAATGAGAATGTAAAAAATAAATTTCATGAATTAGTTGTAATGGAGTTAAATAATCTAGCAAATATAATAGAAGAATATTATAGAGAGAAAAAAAAGAAAGATTTTAATAGTAGAAAAGAAGCAATTAGACTTTTATCTATGTATAAAGGAAATGCGACTTATTCAAGAATTTTAAATGATATATCTCCAATGGATTTTATATTAGAGTATATAGAAAAAATATAGTAATTGACAACTATATTTTTTTGTGATAAATTATATTTACCTACTAGTAGGTAAATATAATTTTAAGAAGGAGATTTTTATGTTAAATAAAAAAATATCAATAATAGGAAATGGAAATGTAGGAAGAAGATTAAGAGAACTATTAGAAAAAAACAAATATGATGTTACAATTGGAGTAAGAAATGAAAATAAAACAAAAGATTTAAGAGTAAAAAATATTGAAGATGCTATTAAAGAATCAAATATTATAATTCTTGCAATACCTTTTAAAGTTGTTGAAGAATCTCTAAAAAAATTTGAAAAATTATTAGAAGATAAAGTAATTATTGATGCTACAAATCCATTAAATGATGATTGGAGTCCATTAGAATTAAAAAATGGAATTTCTGCTGGAGAATACATAGCGTCATTATTTCCAAAATCAAAAATTGTAAAATCTTTTCAAATGATATTTGCTGATATAATGTCAGAAGATAAATTAAATTATAATAATGAAAAAGCAACAGTATTTATAAGCACTGATGATATTGAGGCTGGTAATATAGTTAAAGAAATAGCAGATAGTATTGGTATGTCAGGTGTTTTAACAGGAACACTTAAAGCATCTAGATACACAGAAGCAATGGCACATTTAAATATTCAGTTAGCAGTATCTCAAGGAAAAGGAACTAATTCAGGATTTATATATTTTGCTAGATAAAAGAACAATATTTTTATATTAGAATTTATATTTTATTTATTATTTAATTTGTTTATTACAGTTAAATATGATAAAAAAACATAAAAGTCTTCAAATATAAGAGAAAAATAACATGAAAATTGAAAAATTCATTTGAAAAAAACAAAAAAATATTATAATATATAACAAGAATAATAAAAAATTCAATTTTTATGACTTTTTAGATTATATATTTTTATCACTATAATAACTAAATAGCATAAAATCTATTATTACAGAATTCCTATATGGAATTGCAGCTATCAATACTAGCTTTTAATCCTTCATTAGCCATATTACAGAATTCCTATATGGAATTGCAGCTATCATGGCACATATAGATGCTGGAAAAACAACTACTAATTACAGAATTCCTATATGGAATTGCAGCCACTTCATCACTGATTTTTGCAAATGTTTTATTAAATTACAGAATTCCTATATGGAATTGCAGCTGTTAGTAGTTGTATTGCTTGTCGAAGTGTTTGTCAATTACAGAATTCCTATATGGAATTTTATTTATCTCTATATGAAGTTATAACTATTTATGTACATAATATAAATAATTATGTGCGTATGTTATAATAGATGATTTAAAGGATTGCTCGGACGTTTTCTGTATCACCAGTTTCAATACAAATGTCTTATACAGTGTCTTTTTTTATTTGATTAAATATAAGTTATATTTTATGTTGAATTTATTTGTACAATGAGTGTGATAGGAATAGAATTTATTTAAAATATAGAAATAAAAATCTTTAAAAAAGTTAAAATACAAAAGAAAAAATGAAAAATGATATTTTGATAAAAAACTATTGACAAACCCAAAGAAGCTTATTATAATTGCAACATAAGATGTTGTACATTGATTAAAGTCTTGATATTCACCTTGTTTCGCAGGCATTATTTCAAAAAGGACTTCAACGTTTTAGATTTAAGATTGAGATAAGGAGGATAATTTTATGAAGATTGAATTTACCTAGAGTAAAAGTTATATTTTTTAAATTTAAATGAAGAGATAAATTTTCAATTTATGAACTTAAAAATAGTACGGGGATTTACAATAAAAAATAAGGAGGAAAATCTATGATTTTATCTATTGTAGCTTTTATTATGATAGCGGCAATAATAATATGTTTATTAAAAAATAAAACATCACCGGTTGTAGCTTTTATTATTTTCCCGTTGGTAGCAACTATTGGACTTGCTATATTTACCAACACTTTTGGGAATATCGGGAGTAAGGGTGAACAGCTTAATGCAATTTTTACATGGGCTACAGACGGTGTTAAGCTGACTATGAATAACGCTGTACTGTTTTTATTCTCTATAACTTACTTCGGTATAATGAATGAAAAGGGTTTATTTGATCCAATAATCAATTTCTTGGTTAAACGTTCTGGAAAAAACGCTGTATTAATTTATATTTCTACGGCACTTATTGCTCTTGTAGGTCAGCTTGATGGTGCAACAGCTACCACTTATTTAGTTACTATACCTGTTATGCTTCCTATATACAAACGTTTTAAAATGAGTATTTTACAAATGTTAGCAATAATAGGTGGTATAACGGGAGTATGGAATATGCTACCATGGGGTGGAACTATAATTAGAACGTCTTCAGTTTTAGAGGGATTTGGAGTTATTGCAACTCCTCAGGAACTTTGGAAAGAAGTTCTTCCACTTCAAATTATAGGAACTTTATTGGTTATAATTATGGCTGTTTATTTTGGAAAACGTGATAATAAAAGAGCAGCAGATTCAAATGAAAGTATTGAAGTTGAAACAAAAAAAGAAGTTAATGATTTTAAATTGTTTTCATGGATTAAAAATTTAGCATTGACAGTTATTACTATAGGTTTGATGATAAAGTTTCCAAAGACACCAAGTTATTTTATATTCTTGGTAGCTACAGGGATGGCTTTGTTGTTAAACTTTAAAGATGGAAAAGATCAATTAAAAATGATGGAAAAAAACGCATCAGTTGCTTTTGGTACAGCAGGGACATTTTTGGCAGCGGGAGTTTTTTTAGGTATATTTAAAGAGAGTGGGATGACTAAATCTTTAGCAGATATTTTAATATATATATTCCCAACTTTCTTATTACCTCAAATAGGTAGAGTATTAGGTGCTATGGGAAGTGCAGTGGGAATAGCTTTTAGCTCAGACTTATATTATTATTCATTGGTACCAGTAGTGATAGAAACTGTTCAAAAATTAGGAGTTAGCCCTAAAAGTATTGCTTTAGCTATGTTAATAGGACAAAATGTTGGTAGTATTGTCAACCCATGTATACCGACTACATTTTTGGCAGTTGGGCTTGCAGGAGTAGAGTTAAAGGATCATATAAAATTTACTCTAAAATATTTACTTTTAATATCCGCTATACTTATTGTTATTGGAATTTTTATAGGATTACTCTAAAAAAATTGTTAATTAAGGATGATAGTATTAATGAAATTTTATCTTTAGAAAAATTAATGCTAGGATATAAAAATTTAGATTTAATTAGATTTATTATTTTGAGTATAGAATTGGCAGTTATTATTGCTGATACATAATAAGTCCTAGTTTTAGAAAGTATTACTTTTTGGAATAATTATTGTAAAATATAATTAAATCATAAAAAATTAATATAAACAAAAATCCCCTAGTGAAACAAACTTTCATTAGGGGTTTTATATTAGCATTTAATTATATTTAAAGATTTTCGCTATTTCATTCTGTTTGTACATTTAATACATTAAATTAATGTATATTCACTTCATAATTTTTTCAAAACGAAAAGATGTGTCAGGTTCTTCTGTGGACTCATCTGATAGATTTTTTGAACAAGGCATATTAGGATTAATATGGTATTTATTGAAAAATTCTACAATACGAAAACCACATTTATTGACATAAAAATGGATATTACGTTCTTCAAAATAAGGTGTTATAGTTTCCCAAACTAGAGTATTAGGATACTTTTTCTCTATGGCATTCCAAGCTATAAGCCCTAGTCCATGACCATGATGTTCTGGTGAAATGAAAAACAGATCTAAAGAATTATGTTGTGTCTCTTCATTAATCGTAAGAACGACTCCACCTATACGTTGTTTATTAAAAACAAGATGATATGTTTCTGCTCCTTTAGAATGAAACGATGATCTTATGTCATCTTCTGACGGAATAGGTTCGCTCATTCCAAATTTTTCTTCAACGGCAATTGTAAAAGATTCTTGTAACTTTTTTATGAATAATGGAAGTTCTTCTAAATTAACTGCTTCGAATTCTATATTAATATTTTCAGACATTAAAAGTTATCTCTTTTCTTAAGTATTATTTATTTGATAAAACTCACTTTTCAAATGTTCTACAAATTGTTCTGTTTGTTTCACAAATGACGTTTCAATGAATGATGAAATTGCTTTTTCTTCTGCCAAAAAAATAGGTGTTAAAATTTTTTCTACAAAATCTTTTCCAGTGTCAGTTAATACGATTTCCTTTTCTTTACGCCCAGTAGATACTAAATTAATATATCCTTTTTTAATATACTCTTGAACAATAGTATTTAATGTTGTTCGTGGTATAGACCATTCATAGCATATACTTTTTTGTGAATATGTTTTACCGTCTGCAATCGCATAAAATAGGACAAAAGCATTATCTTTTATTCCTAGTGTTCTCAATACCTTGTAATATGCTTCATCAATTTGGTTAATAGCTATCATAAGTCTACGTATTTCTTCTCTATTTGAATGCATTGTATCACCTCATTTCAATCCTAATTAGGATTTTTTATTATAATACGAATTAGGATTGAAGTCAATAGCAAAATTTAGTTATGAAGAATTTATTTTAGTATATAGAAAATATTTGAATTATTATATAGGCATCTAATTACAGTATTATCTATTAAATCACTTGTTATTTTAAAGTTATTTAATAAATTAATATTTAAAATTATATAAAAAATATGTTACAATTGAATAATATTATTGTTTTTAAAACTATATTAATATAACAAGAGGAGATAAATTTATGGTGAAATTATTTTTATCTTCATCTTTTTCAGAAGTTGCTAGCATACTTCCAGAATTTGAACCAAATTTAAAAAATAAAAAAGTAACTTTTATTTATACTGCTAGTACAGTTGAAGATGTTAATTTTTATGTAGAAGATGGGAAAAAAGAATTGGAAAATTTGGGCATCATAGTTGATAAATTAGATATATCGTCTTCAAAAAAAAGTGAAATAGAGTTAAAGTTATCTAATAATGATTTTATTTATATTTCAGGAGGAAATACTTTTTATCTTCTTCAGGAATTAAAAAGAACAGGAATAGATAAAATTATTATAAATGAGGTAAAATTTGGTAAGTTATACATAGGAGAATCAGCAGGTAGTATTATTTTAGCACCTAATATAGAGTATTCTAAATATATGGATGATATTTCCAAAGCTCCTTTTTTAAATAGCTATGATTCTTTAAATTTAATTGATTTTTATATTCTTCCTCACAATAATGAATTTCCATTTGAAGAGTCAACAAAAAAAATCTCAGATGAATACTCTTCAAAAGTTAATTTAGTTAAAATTAATAATTCAGAAGTTATTTTATTTTCTGATGAAAAATTTGAAATAAAAAAAATAAATAGTATTAAAATTTTAATATTATTTATTTAATAAAAATAACGGATTTTTATATTCGTTATTTTTTAAATAAAGCGAAAGATTTTTTAGAGTCAGATGTTTTTATAAGTTCATCAAATTTTTCTTCTAAAATATCAAACTTTTCTAGTTTTTTTTCAATATTTTTAAATTTATTTTCAATATTTTCAATATTTTCTTTAAAAAAGCTATTATTTTGTTCATTAACCAAAATGAAATTTTCTAAAAAATTATTATTTTTATCTTCAAGTTCATTTAATTTTTTTATGATATCCTCTATAAATTTATCCGTTTTAATATTGACCTTTTCACTAGATTTATTTACTTCCATTACAAAATTTATTAGAGATTTTTCGATAGAAGAAAGTCTTTCTTTTAAAAAGTTATAATCAAAATCTTTTAAAATTTCATAATAAGATTTTAATAGGGAAATATTTTTTTCTAATTCTTCTAAATCATTTAAATTTAAACAGTTATTAGATATAACTTGCGTTATAATTTTTTTTATAGGTTTATTTAAATTTTCTTTTATTATGTATGTTTTATTTTTTTCTTTTATTGTCTCTAACTGACCATTTTCAATACGATTATAAATAGTTCTTCTCGAAACATTACGACTTTCCATATACTCTCTTATAGATAGTTTCAAATTTATCACCCCTTCACAATGTAATAGTATTATATATAAATTTTATAATATAGTAAAGTAAAAAATAGAAAAATACATTAATTTTTAATTCATTTTAATTTCAAACTAATAAAAAAATATGATATAATATATAGAATTCACAATTAAATTCACAATATATAATAAATAATAAAATATTTGAAAGGAGTTAACATAAGTGAGAAATAATATTTATATTGGATTAGTTCACTATCCAGTATATAATAAAAATAGTAATATAGTTGCTACTTCAGTTACAAATTTTGATATACATGATATTTCAAGAACATGTAGAACTTATGATATAAAAAAATACTTTATAATAACACCTGTAGATGCTCAAAAAGAACTCACAGGAAGAATAATTAACTATTGGACTGAAGGCGATGGAATAGATTTTAATAAAAATAGAAAAGAAGCCTTTGAAAATACTGATATGGAAGATTCAATTTATACTACAATAGAAAACATTAAAAAAGAAGAAGGGGAAATACCAAGAATAATAACAACTTCAGCTAAAATTTTCCCTAATACAGTGTCTTATGAGGAATTAGGTAAAGAAATGGTTGCAGATGACAAACCATATTTAATTTTATTTGGAACAGGTTGGGGTTTAACAGATGAAGTAATGGATATGTCATATAAAATATTAGAACCTATAAGAGGGAAAACGAAGTACAATCATCTATCAGTTAGAAGTGCAGTTTCTATTATACTTGATAGATTGCTCGGAGAAAATTAATTAATAATTGCATAAATAAATATTATAATAAAATTATAAAGAAAAGGACGAAATTATGGAAAAAAAATTAGTTGGTATAGTTGTTGTAAGTCATAGTAATTTATTGGCAGATGAATTAATAAAGTTGATGCAAATATTTAAACAAGAAGAATTTAATATCGAAAATGGGGGAAATCCTTCAGGGGAAGTATACGGAACAAATAAAGAAACTGTAATTAAAGCTATAAAAAAAGCGGATTCTGGTAATGGAGTTTTAGTTTTTGTTGATATGGGTAGCTCTATATTTTATTCATTAGAAGCAAAGGAAGAATTGAAAGGAAGCATAAAAGTAGAGATAGCAGATGCTCCTCTAGTTGAAGGAACTATATCAGCAGTTTCAGCAAATTTTGATGATATTTCCCTAGAAGAATTAAAAGAAATAGCAGAAGACAGTAGAAATTTTAGAAAAGTGAAAAAATAAAACACAAAAAACTAACATATAGTTTAAAAGAAGAGGAATTAAAATGGAAAATTTAGTTAATATAGGAACTGTTGTTGGAACTCACCATTTGCTAGGAACAGTAAAGATAAAATCTATGTTGGAAGATATTGATTTGATTATAGGAGAAAAAGTTATACTTGAAAAAAATGATATAAGAAAACTTCTAACAATAAAGAGTATAAAAAAATTTAATGATAAGAAATTACTAGTAAATTTTGAAGAAATTAATAATATAGAACAAGGAAAAGAAATTAATGGATTTCAAGTAAAAATTAGAAGAAATCTTCTTCCTGAAAAAAATGAAAATGAATTTTACATTAAAGATCTTTTAGGAGTAGAAGTATTTGAAAAGGAAGAAAAAATTGGAGGAATACTAGATGTTATGGAAACAGCAGCACATAATATCATTATATTTGAAGACATCAATAGTAAAAAAGAAATAATGGTTCCGTTAATTGATAAATTTATAAAAAAAATTGATTTTAAAAATAATAGAATTGAAGTAGAATTAATAGAAGGAATGAGATAATAATGAAATTTACAATTTTAACATTATTTCCTGAATTATTTGAAAATTATTTATCACAAAAAATCATTCAACGAGCGGTAAATCTTAAAATGGTTGAATATAATATAGTGAATATAAGAGAATATGCTAAAAATAAGCATAATCAAATGGATGATATTCCTTTTGGCGGAGGAGCTGGAATGGTTTTAAAGCCAGAAGCATATTGGAATTTTTTTGAAGAAAATTATAAAGAAGATACCCCTTATGTAATATTTATGTCTCCACAAGGTAAAACCTTAAACCATGAAAAAGTAGTTGAACTATCCAAAAAGAAAGAAATTGTAATTATTTCAGGAAGATATGAAGGTCTAGATCAAAGAGTAATTGAAAAATTTGTTCATGAAGAAATATCCATAGGAGATTATGTATTGAGTAGTGGTGATTTACCAGCATTGGTACTTATGGACTCTGTGGTTAGAATAAAAGAAGGTGTAATAAAGAAAGAATCTTTTGAAACAGATTCTTTTTACAATGGATTGCTAGGATTTCCACAATACACTAGACCTGTAGAAATAGACGGGTACACTGTTCCAGAAGTTCTTCGTTCTGGAAATCATGCTAAAATAAATGAATTTAGATATAAAAAGTCAGTGGAAAAAACTAAAGAAAATAGACCTGATTTGCTTGAAAATAAAATTAAAAATGATGAAGAATTTAAAAAAGAATATAAAAAATTAATGAAAAAGTAAAATACAATTTTCAAAAACTAAAATTTAAAATTATTTATGGACTTTTAAAAAAATTTTTAAAAGAAAGGAGATATGGAAAGAATATATTTTTAAATTTTCTTTTCGTAAAATAAAAAATGATCTACAAATTAGGGGATAAAGAGCCAAAAATCAATGGTAAAGTGTATATAGCAGAAAGTGCAGATGTAATAGGGGATGTAGAATTATCTGACGGTGTAAATATATGGTTTGGGGCAGTTTTAAGAGGTGATATTGAAAAAATTATAATTGGAAAAAATAGTAATATTCAA
>JAGOWQ010000085.1 GCA_018060185.1 Leptotrichiaceae bacterium
AAAGATTTTTGTAATGATAAAATAGATCTAAGAGATCCAAAAAGACAATATGCAATAGTAGGAGTAGTTGCAGCTGTATTTTTAATAAATAAAACTACTTTAGGAAATAGAAAAGCTCCAGAAACTTGGGAAGAACTATTAAGTGACGAATTTGAAGATTCAGTGGCATTACCAATGAATGACTTAGATTTATTTAATGCTCTAGTAGTAACAATTTATAAAGAATATGGAATGGAAGGAATTCATAAATTAGCAAAAGTTTACAAAAAAAGTTTACATCCTGCACAAATGGTAAAGGCAAAATCCAGAAATAAAGATGAAGCGCCAGCAATAAGTATAATTCCTTATTTCTTTACACAAATGTTAACAGGGGCATCAGACTTATACTCAATATGGCCTAAAGACGGAGCGTTATTAAGTCCGATATTTATTTTATCTAAAAAAGAAAAAGAAGATAAAGTTAAACCATTTTTAGATTTCTTTTTATCAGAAAATATAGGAACTATATTTTCAGCTAATGGGAAATTTCCTTCAACTAATCCAAAAGTTGAAAATGGACTAGAACCAGACCAAAATTTCAAGTGGATAGGTTGGGATTTTATACATAATAATGACATAGGAAGTTTATTAAAAAATTGTGAAAAAGAGTTTATTGATGCTATAGATAAATTATAAATAATTAATAAATTTTTGCAGATAAATGTAATCGTGTTTTAAGAAAGGATTATGCGTTATCCTAAATCAACGTAAATTTATGTTATATAAGGAATAATTATGAATTTAGTAGTATTTTCAGGTCCTCCATCATCAGGAAAGACAAGTGTAATATTAAAAACAATAGATGTTTTAAAAAAACAAGGAATAGCAGTTGGTGCAGTAAAATTTGATTGTTTGTATACAGATGACGACTTATTGTATGAAAAAGCAGGGATTCCTGTTAAAAAAGGACTCTCAGGAGCCTTATGTCCAGATCATTTCTTTGTATCTAATATAGAAGAGGTAGTACAATGGGGTAGGGGATTAGGGCTATCTATGTTAATTACAGAATCAGCGGGACTATGTAATAGATGTTCTCCTTACATAAAAGATATAAAAGGGATTTGTGTAATAGATAATTTATCAGGGATAAATACGCCAAAAAAAATTGGTCCTATGCTTAAATCAGCAGATATAGTAATAATAACTAAAGGAGATATAGTTTCTCAAGCAGAAAGAGAAGTATTTGCTTCACGAGTAAACTCTGTAAATCCCACTGCAATAATAATGCATATAAATGGACTTACAGGTCAAGGAGCTTATGAATTAAGTACACTATTATATGAAAAAAAATTGGAAATAGAAACAGTACAAGGAAAAAAACTAAGATTTCCAATGCCTTCAGCATTGTGTTCATATTGTTTAGGAGAAACAAGAATAGGAGAAAAATATCAAATGGGAAATGTACGTAAAATGGACTTAGGAGGAAGTAATGAGTAGTATATTAACTGAAATTAAAATAAATGAATTACTTATAAAGTATCCTTTTGTAGAAAATTTTTTCAATGAAAATATGATAGATATGAAAGAAATTGAAATGCTAACTTTTAATGAATATCTAAATATGATTACAGAAGAGCAAATAGAAGATAGAGCTTTAAATATAGAAAAATTAAAAATAGATTTAGTTGAATATATAGATCAAATGAAAATGTTTTTAGGTATGAAAGATGAAAGTGGAGTTGAAGTGCTAACGATATTAGCAGGTCAAGATAAATCTGGAAATTCTGAAGGATTTGATAGACTTGATATAAAAAAGTCTGAAATTATATCTATTGTGGGACCTACTGGATCAGGTAAATCAAGATTGCTTGCAGATATAGAATGGGCTGCACAAAAAGATACTCCTACAAAAAGAGAAATATTGATAAATGGTAAAATTCCAGATAAAAAATTAAGATTCTCTTCAAATAATAAACTTGTTGCTCAACTCTCACAAAATATGAATTTTGTAATGGATTTATCGGTAAAAGAATTTTTAGAATTACATGCAAAAAGTAGAATGATAGATAATGTAGAAGAGATAACACTAAAAATAATTGAAGAGGCAAATAAACTTGCAGGAGAAAAATTCAATATAGACACGCCTATAACAGCACTTAGCGGTGGACAGTCAAGGGCACTTATGATAGCAGACACAGCAATACTCAGTTCTTCTCCAATAGTTTTAATAGATGAAATAGAAAATGCAGGAATAGATAGAAAAAAAGCATTAGATTTATTAGTTTCTTCAGATAAGATAGTTTTAATGGCAACTCATGACCCTACATTAGCTTTAATCGCAAATAAAAGAATTATAATAAAAAATGGAGGAATTTCAAAAATTATTGAAACAACTAAGGAAGAAAAAGAAATTCTTAAAAAATTAGAAAAAATGGATAATATAATTCAAAAAATGAGAGGTAACTTGAGAAATGGAGAAATAATAACAGAAATTTAATAAATATATAAAAAATTGAAACTTCTATTTAATTAAAAGTTTCAATTTTTATTTTATGTTAACTTAAATTTCATTTTTAAACATTACAACAAATATTATTAAAAGCATAAAAGAGGCCACTAAAACAGCTCTTTCGTATATTAACTCTGAAAAAAATGAACCCATAATTGCTCCAATAATAAAGAAAATTATTAATCCAAAATAGATTAAAGTATTTTTTTTTGCACTTTTTTTAATATTAGGATCTTTAGAAAATAAAGAATAATATAAAAAATCACTAGCACTTCTTAAATTTCCTGTACACATGGTAGTAGAAGAAAGATTTCCATTTACTTTTCTAAAAGCTTGAACTTGAAGAGAACACATAAATGAAATGGAAATATTAACAAAAACATCCAGATTTCCCTTTGGAATAAAAGCACAGATAAATAAAACTAAAATTTCTATAAGAATTATAATCTGCCTCCAATGAATTTTAGAATTTTTGAAAGTTGTTCTTATAAATTCAGCTATTAAAATTCCAATTACAAAAGCAAAAATAGGTAAAAAAAAGAAAAAAGTTTTTTCCCATTTTTTTTCTATTAAACTAAGACCAAAAAATATTATATTTCCTGTTTGAGCATTGGCTAAAACTTTTCCCCTAACAATAAAAGTATATGCGTCAACGAATCCACCAACAAGACTTAACAACATACCTAAACGAAAAGTATCTGAAGGTGGTTTTTTTTCTTTGAAAATTTTATTCATAAAACTAGTAGACTCCTTGT
>JAGOWQ010000086.1 GCA_018060185.1 Leptotrichiaceae bacterium
TTAAGAGGATTATTCATTTTTTCTTCTATTATAAATATTTTTTATATTAAAGATAGTAAAAGTAAAATATTGCTTTTTGTTTCATCTTTAAATTTAGTGACTTCTATAATGATATGGTTAGACTTTGATAGCAATATAAATGCAATTTTAAGAATAGTAATAGGAATTCTTATTTTATTATATGTAATAATGGAAAAAAGGGTATTTGAAAATAGCAAAAATATTGAAAAAATGAAAATTAAGGAGGAATAAATGAAAATAAAAATAAATAAAATTTTGATTGGATATTTATTAATTTTATCTGGAATTAGTTATGCAGCAAATGAAAATACATTTACTGGATCGTCCTCTAGACCAAATAAAATTATAAATAATTCTGCAGGAAGGCTTACTTTGAGTACAGAATATAATTCCATCAGTCAAGACTTTAGACAAAAATTTATAATTATTCATTACACAGCTATTAATAAAGAATCTTCTATAAGAGCACTTGTAGAAAAAGATGTTAGTTCACATTTTCTTATTTCTGATCAATATGGAGATCCTGTGTATTATTTAGTTGATGAGGATAAAAGAGCGTGGCATGCAGGTCTTAGTAGTTGGAAAACTAGGACAAATTTAAATGATAGTTCTTTAGGAATAGAAATAGTAAATAACGAATTTGTTCCATATAAAGATTTTCAAATAGAACAAGTGGCAGTTCTTGTAAAATACTTAAGCGATAAATATCAAATACCGCCTGAAAACATACTAGGACATTCTGATATTGCACCTCAGAGAAAATCTGATCCAGGAGCTTTATTTCCTTGGAAAGAATTATATGAAAAATATGGTCTGGGTATGTGGTATGATGAATACATAAAACAGTCTTATGAAAATGAAAATGCTAATAATTTTTATAATATTTCTTCTTACGATATTCAAAATGAATTTAAGAAATTTGGATATGGAATAGAATTAACTGGTATATTAGACAAACAAACTGAAAATGTAGTTAAAGCATTTCAACATAGATTTAGACCATCTTTATATGATGGAATAGTTGATTTGGAAACTTATGCTATTTTAAAAGCATTAAATCAAAAATATAATAATAAATAACAATTATGAAAGGTAAGATTAAAATTAATCAATAGGTGATAAAAATGAAATTTTCAAACAGAATTTTAAGTATGCAATACTCTCCAATTAGAAAATTAGTTCCATTAATTGACGAAGCTAAAAAAAATGGCGTAACAGTATACGAACTACATATAGGGCAACCTGATGTTAAAACTCCTGATACGTTTTTTGAAGGATTATATAATTTTAAGGAAAAAATTGTAAAATACGCAAACTCAGCAGGTATTTTTGAGTTAAGAAACTCTTTTTCAAAATCATATTCAAAATCAGGGATAGATATTTCACCAGATGAAATGCTTATTACCCATGGAGGAAGTGAAGCAATTCAAATTGCATTACAAACTATATGCAATCCTGGTGATGAAGTTCTTATTCCAGAGCCTTATTATACAAATTACGATAGTTTTTTAAAAAGTGCTGAAGCCAAATTAGTTCCAATAGAAACTGTTATTGAAAATCACTATCACCTGCCTCCAAAAGAGGAAATAGAAAAACTTATAACTTCAAAAACTAAAGCTATAATGTTTTCTAATCCAAGTAATCCTACAGGTATTGTTTTTAGTAACGAAGAAGTAGAAATAATCAAAGAAATAGCTATTAAATACGATTTATATATAATTGCAGATGAAGTTTATAGGCAATTTATATATGATGATTGTATTGAATATAAGTCATTTATGACAATTCCTGAACTTAGCGATAGAACAATACTTGTAGATAGTATTTCTAAACACTATAGTGCTTGCGGAGCGAGAATAGGAGTTTTAGCTTCTAAAAATAAAGAATTTATTGCTCAAGCTTTGAAATTATGCCAGGCAAGATTATCTGTATCAACAATAGAGCAAATTGCTAGTTCAAATTTAATAAATACTCTAGATACATATATAGATAATGTTAGATTAGAATATAAAGTAAGAAGAGATTTAATGTATAACCATCTAAAAGATATTCCAGGGATAGTTTCTTTTAGACCTAGTAGTGCATTTTATATTGTAGCTGAACTTCCAGTAGATAATATAGAAAATTTTATAATGTGGCTTCTTACAGAATTCAGATATAAAAATCAAACATTGTCATTTGCTACTGGACCTGGATTTTATTCTGGAGAAGGAAAAGGTCTAAAAGAAGCAAGATTTTCTTTTTGCACTCATAATTTAACAGAAATTGAAAATGGAATGAAAGTTCTTAAAAAAGCTTTAGAAGCTTATGGAAAAAGATAATAAGGAGTAGTTTTGGAAGAAATATTTAAAAATAATATAAAAAATGCAAAAGAAATTTTAAATAAAATGAACCCAGATCAAAAAATTAATTATCATACAATTTTATTAAAATTAATTGATGATTGGAAAAATAAAGACCAAAGACCAAAGATATTATTACATAGTTGTTGTGCTCCATGTAGCACATATTCTCTAGAGTTTATGTGTAAATATGCAGATGTTACAATATTATTTTCTAATAATAATATTCATCCAAAATCAGAATATGAAAAAAGATCTTTAGCACAGAAAAATTTTATAAAAGATTTTAATGAAAAAACTAATAATAACGTTGAATATATTGAAGATGAATATAATCCAAATGATTTTTATAAAATTATAAATGGACTCGAAAATGAAAAAGAAGGCGGTAAAAGATGTAGTTCTTGTTTTCAAATGAGACTAGATATTGTAGCCCGACGGGCTGAAACACTTGGTTTTGACTATTTTGGAAGTGCATTAACATTAAGCCCTAAAAAAAATAGTCAATTGATAAATAATATTGGAATAGAAATTCAAGAATTATTTAATGTAAAATATCTTCCATCTGATTTTAAAAAGAATAATGGATATAAAAGATCAATAGAGATGTGTAATGAATATGATGTATACAGACAATGTTATTGTGGATGTATATTCGCAGCGTTAGATCAAGGGGTAGATATAACGTTTTAAACAAATAAAATCAGGAATTTTAACGAAAGTTAATAATTAAAGAAAAGGATGATACTATGAGTGATATATGAAGAATACAAACAAAACCTGCATCAAAAAATAATGAAAGTGTAGCGAGTTTTTTTATACAAAATAATATTGCCG
>JAGOWQ010000020.1 GCA_018060185.1 Leptotrichiaceae bacterium
ATTTAACAGAACATTTGAAATTCCATTTTAAAGATGTTCATTCAAGAGCAGGATTATTAAAAATGGTAGGAAAAAGAAGAAGATTATTAAATTATGTAAAAAATAGAAATATTAATGAATATAGAGAATTAATTGAAAAATTAGGAATTAGAAAATAGTAAAATAATTTAATATAATAAAAGAGCGTATATTTTGTATGCTCTTTTTTTCTAAATATTCTCATTAAATAGGAGGAAATATGAGTTATACATTTAAAGAAAAATTATTAGGAAATTTATTAATTTGGATGAAAAAATTTTTATCTATTTTTTCTTTAAAATCAAGATATAAAATTTTTGAATGTCTTGGAATTATAGGATATTATTTAATAAAAAGTAGAAGACTATTGACAATAAATAATATAGAAAATGCTTTTCCAGAAAAAAGTATGAAAGAAATAAAAAAAATAGCTAAAGAATCATATAAAAATATGGGAAAAATGATTATGACTTCTATATTTTTAAGTGAAATAACTTCTAATAAAAATACATATATAGAAAATGAGGAGCTTATAAGAAAAATTTCTTTTGAGGCTGAAAAATCAATAATATTAGTTTCTCTTCATCTAGGGGGATTTGAAGCAGGAAGTGTAATGAGGAATATAAGGGAATTTTATGCTGTATTTAGAAAACAAAAAAATAAAAGATTGAATAGTCTTATGAATAAATGGCGAACTGAAGGAGGATTAAATCCAATTCCACTTAGAGATAACGATATGTTAAATAATGTTCTAAAAAATAAAACTATAATTGCTCTTGCTTCTGATCACTTTGGAAGTGATGTGGAAATAGAATACTTCGGAAGAAAAACAACAGCTGTTACAGGACCAGTTTTATTGGCTTTGAAACATAAAACACCTTTAGTTTTAGCTTATGCAGTTTTTGAAGGAGATAAAATAAAAGTTGTAATAGATAAATTAATTGAGATAGAAAAAAAAGAAAATTTAAAAGAAACTTTAAAATATAATATGCAAAAAATTTATTATGAATTTGAAAATATAATTAGAAAATACCCAGAACAGTATATGTGGCAGCATAAAAGATGGAGAAATTAATTAAAAATAAATTACAATTTTTATTTGTAATTTATTTTTTTATTGAAACTGTTTTAAAAGTATGGTAAAATTGTGAGAGCGAAATTTTAGGAGGAAATTGAAATTATGAAAAAATATTTATTTCTGCCGATTTTGTTGATTGTTATAAGTTGTACTTCTTTTAATAATACTTTTGGACAATTGGAAAGAGAAAAAATAGTAGAAGAGGTTACTAGTACAATTGTAGATTTAAAAGAAGCTACGAATTCGAATAAATATGAAAAAATTGAAGAGTTTTTTTTGCCTACATTTAAAAATAAGATTATTGTAAGTAATATAAAACAATATGATTTATCAAAATTGACGTTTATATTTTCAGAAATAACCCCTGTTTCAGAAGTTAAAGCTAAAGGAATAATGGTTATTAATTATGGAACAGAGAGTAATTATTATAATGTAACATGGGGGAAAAAAGAAATAGATGGACAATGGAAAATTTCAAATGTAGCAGTAAAAAAATAAGAAAGGAGAAATATGCATATATCAATAGTAATCTTATTGGTTGTTATTTTTTCTTTTTTAGCTTTTTTTATAGCTTACTTCTTTGGAAGTTCTGTATTTAAGAAAAAATATGGTGAACTTAGTGAGTTAGAGCTTAGGATAGTTGATGCAAAAAGAAGATTAGAGTCATCAAAAAAAGAAGTTGAAAGAGAAATAGAATCATTTAAAAAAGAAGAAACGTTGAAGGTAAAGGAAGAATTACTTAAAGAAAGAAAGATAGCTGACGAAGAAATAAAGCAAATGAAGTCTGATATACTTTTGAAAGAGGATAGGATTGCTAAAAAAGAAGAGTCTTTAGAAGCAAAAATAGAAAGAGTGGAAGATAAGGAAGTAAAATTAGAAAGACAAAGAGAAAAACTCAATAGAAAAGAAACAGAACTAAAGGATATAATTGAAAAAGAAGAAAAAGAGTTAGAGAGAATTTCAGAGCTTACAAGAGAAGATGCTTCTAAAATAATTTTAACAAGATTGGAAAATGAGTTAGATCATGATAAAGCAGTATTAATAAGAGATTATGAACATAACTTAGATAGAGAAAAAGATAGAATTGCTAAAAGAATTATTTCTACTGCAATTGGTAAGGCGTCTTCTGATTACGTAGTAGATTCTACAATTTCAGTTATTCAATTACCAAGTGAAGAAATGAAAGGTAGAATAATCGGAAGAGAAGGTAGAAATATAAGAGCAATAGAAGCAGCTACAGGAGTTGATTTAATAATAGATGATACTCCAGAGGCAGTGGTCCTTTCATCATTCGACGGTGTGAGAAGAGAGGTTGCAAGAATTGCTCTAGAAAAATTAATATCAGATGGAAGAATTCATCCTACAAAAATTGAAGAAGTTGTAGAAAAAGCCCAAGAAGAAGTAGATGAAAGTATTATGGATGCAGCTGAAAATGCTCTTATTGAGGTTGGTATACCTACATTACCAAGAGAAGTATTAAAAGTATTTGGAAGACTTAAATTTAGAACTTCATTCGGACAAAATATGTTACAACATTCAATAGAAGTGGCTCATATAGCATCAGCACTTGCTGCTGAAATAGGAGCAAATATAGATGTTGCAAAAAGAGCGGCTTTATTACACGATATAGGTAAAGCTTTTTCCCATGAACAAGAAGGTTCACATGCTTTAAATGGAGGAGAGTTTTTAAGAAAATTCTCTAAAGAGAGTGAAATTGTAATAAATGCAGTAGAATCTCACCATGATGAAGTAGATCAACTAAGTGTAGAAGCTGTATTAATACAAGCAGCAGATTCAATTTCAGCTTCAAGACCTGGAGCTAGAAGAGAAACATTATCAAATTATTTAAAAAGATTAGAACAATTAGAAGAGATTGCTAATAATCATGAAGGAATTGAAAGTTCTTATGCTATTCAAGCAGGAAGAGAATTAAGATTAATAGTATATCCTGATCAAGTTGATGACGATAGAGCAACAATTTTATCAAGAGAAGTAGCTAAAGAAATTGAAGAGAAAATGCAATATCCTGGTCAAATTAAAGTAACCGTTATAAGAGAAACAAGAGCAATAGAGTATGCAAAATAGTTTTAAAATTAAAATAGGAAAATAAAAAATATAATTAAAGACTGGAAATTTCAGTCTTTTTTCTATTAAATTGTATTAAAACATTGTTTGATGATTTTATTTAAACATAATTTATTTATGTACATATGATGAATATAAAACTATTGTTTGGAGGCAATATGAAAAATATAAGAAGAGCTATAGAAAAAGATGTTGATGATATAAATGAACTATTGTATCAAGTCCACAAAGTTCATTCTGACGGAAGGCCTGATATTTTTAAAGAAGGATGTAAAAAATATACAACAAAAGAATTAAAAAAAATTATAGTAGACGATGAAAAACCAATATTTGTATTTGTAAATGATAATAATAAAGTTGTAGGTTATGTGTTTTGTATTTATCAAAATACAATGGAAGTGTCTTCATTAGTTGATAGGAAAATATTATTTATTGATGATTTTTGTGTAGATTTAAATGAAAGAGGTAAAAATATTGGTGTGGAATTGTATAAGTTCATTGAAATAGAAGCAAAAAAAAATAAATGTGTTGGAGTAGTATTAAATGTATGGAATTTTAATAAAATAGGAATAAAATTTTATGAAAAATTAGGATTTAATCCGTTAAAAACTGTAATGGAGAAAAAATTATAATATTACAATAAGATAATATTATAATAAAAAAAATTAAAAATTAATAATATTAAATTAAATTATTTTCAGACATTTTTCCTTTTTTCTTAACTTTTTTTATTTTTTATTGTATACTATCAATAATTATATTTTAATATTAAGATATAAAAGAGTTTAAAAAATTAAAAATCGAAGTTAATACATAAAAAAATATTGTATAAAAAAATTAAAAAAAATAGGCTTTTAGAAAGGAAAAGAATGAAATTTTTAATAATAGGTGACATAGTAGGTGAACCAGGTAGAAACATTTTATTTAAGTTTTTAGAAAAAAGAAAACAGAATTATGATTTTATTATAGTGAATGGAGAAAATTCAGCAGGAGGATTTGGAATAACTGCAAAAATTTCTGAACAATTTTTTTCAAGAGGTGTAGATGTTATAACAATGGGAAATCATACTTGGGATAAAAAAGAAATCTATTCTTATATGAATGAAACTAAAAATATAATAAGACCGATTAATTTCACAAAAGAAGCACCTGGAAGGGGATATATAACAGTTAAAAAAAATGGGAAAAATGTTTCGATTTTAAATGCTCAAGCAAAGGTATTTATGCCTCCAATAGCATGTCCTTTTTTGGCGTTAGATGAAATTTTGCCAGAAATACAAAATGAATCAAATATAATAATAGTTGATTTTCATGGAGAAGCAACTTCAGAAAAGTTAGCTATGGGATGGAATTTAAGTGGTAAAGTGTCTATTGTTTATGGAACGCACACACATGTTCAAACAGCAGATGAAAGAATATTACCTGGAGGGACAGCTTACATAACAGATATAGGTATGACAGGAGGACATGATGGGATTTTAGGCATGAATAGAAGGGAAAGTATTCAAAGATTTAAAGATGGTATGCCGACAAGATATAGTGTATGTGAAGAAAATCCTAAAATTAATGGAATTGAAGTTGATGTCAATGATATTACAGGAAAAGCTGAAACTATAAATAGAATTAATTTACATTATGATGAGGTTTAATATGAAATGGATAAAATTTAAAATAAACTATTATTCAGATAATTTAAAGGAAACAAAAAAAAAATTAATAAACATGTTTGAAGAAATAGGAATAAAAGAAATAGAAGTTATAGATTTTTTCTCAGATAATTTGTTAGATTATAATATAAATTTTAAAAAAGAAAATGATATTTGGAGTATTATAGCTTATATTGTAGATAACAGATTTTCAAATGTAAAATTGAGTATATTATATAATAATTTAAAAGAGTTTTCAAAAAATAATGAAGATTTCGTTTACGAGATTTATACTTCAAATTGTTCTGATGACGAATGGAAAGATGAATGGAAAAAATATTTTCATACAGTAAACATTACTGATAATATTGTAATAAAACCAAGTTGGGACGAATATGAGGTTATTTCTAATGAAATAGTAGTGGAAATTGATCCTGGAATGGCTTTTGGTACTGGAACTCATGAAACAACAGCACTGTGTGTTGAATTTTTGGAAAAGTATGCTAAAAATAAAAAAAGATTAGTTGACATAGGTTGTGGATCTGGAATTTTGATGTTAATAGGTAGGAAATTAGGTATAGAAAAAGTAGTTGGAATTGATATTGATAATAAAGTAGAAGAAGTAGTAAATAAAAATTTTGAAAAAAACAATATAAAAGATAACTACAAAGTAATAATAGGTAATTTAGTAGATAATGTAAATGAAAAATATGATTTAGTAGTTTCAAATATATTAGTGGATGTTTTAATTGAATTATTAGATAATATAGAAAAAATACTTGAAGATGAGTCGACTTTAATTTTTTCAGGAATATTAAATGAAAAAGAAGAATTTTTTATCGAAAAAGCAAAAAAATATAATTTAGAACAAATTGACAGAAATGAAAAAAATAAGTGGGTTTCTTTAGTATTTAAATATAAAAAATCCAATTAAATGGGAGTAAATATGATAATTGCGATAGATGGTCCCGCAGGAAGTGGGAAAAGTACAATTGCTAAATTAATAGCAAAAGATTTAGGTATGATATATTTAGATACAGGAGCAATGTACAGACTTTTTACATTGAAAATATTAAAAGAAAAAATAAATTTTTATGCTACAAAAGAGATAATTAAACTTTTAAGTAACTTAAAAATAGATATAAAAAAAGATAAATTTTATTTAGATGGAGAGGACGTTACGGAAGAAATAAGAAAAACAGAAGTGTCTATGATTGTATCTAAAGTTGCGACTATAAAAGAAGTGAGAGAAACTATGGTTGATCACCAAATAGAATTTTCAAAATCTAAAAATATTATTTTAGATGGAAGAGATATAGGGACTGTAGTTTTTCCAAATGCAGATTTGAAAATATTTCTAGTTGCAGATCCAATGGAAAGAGCTAAAAGGCGTTATAAAGAATTAATTAAAAAAGGAGAAAAAGTTCTTTTAGACGAGATTTATGAAAATATAGTTACAAGGGATAAAATAGATTCAACTAGAAAAGAATCACCATTAAAAAAGGCAGAGGATGCCGTAGAAGTGGATACAACTTATAAAAATATAGAAGAAGTTAAAGAAGAAATATTAGAAATATATAGAAATAAATTTAAAAAATAAAAATTTTTTAAATAAATAAAAAAAAAACACTAGACAAATACATAAAATAGTGTATAATAGTAGAGAAATCGTTAGATTAAAAACGACAAATTTTACGGAGGTTTTATAATATGTCAAAAAAAGAATTTGTGGAAGCTTACGCAAAAGCCACAGGAGAGACTAAAAAAAGAGCAGAGGAATTAGTAAATGAATTTTTAGGAACAGTTGAAGAAGCTTTAGTTAAAGGTGAAACAGTTCAATTTGTTGGTTGGGGAACATTCGATGTTAGAAAAAGAGCTGCAAGAATGGGAAGAAACCCTCAAACAAAAAAAGAGATTAAAATACCTGCTAAAAAAGTAGTTAAATTTAAAGTTGGTAAAAAATTAGCTGATAAAGTTGCAGCTTCTAAAAAATAATTTTAATTTAAATTATATGTAGAAAGACTATTAGAATAATATTTTTATGATAGTCTTTTTATAATTTTAATTTTATAAAAAGTTAAAAGTAATGAAAAGAGAATAAATCTATTTTAAATTAAATATATTTTTAAAGCTGAATTATGGAAACATACAAAATTAATTCAGCTTTTTATATTAATGTGATATAATTTATAATATTACGATTACTTAAAAGTATAAAATTTTATAAATATTGGAGAGAATGATGATGGTATATAATATTTTGAGGTTATTTTTATATTTATTAGTGTTATTAGCAATGATTTTAAAAAAGAAAACAAGAACTTTTTTTATAAAAAGATTATTTCAAAATATAGAAAACTATGAATTTAAAAAAGATGATGCAGTACTTTTTCATATGTCTTCAGTGGGAGAATTTAATTTATCTCAAGAGTTAATAAATAGATTTATATCAAAAAATAAAAAAATTATAATTTCTATTATGACAGATACAGGATTTACAGCTGTTAATAAATTTTATAGTAAAAATAAAAATATTAAAATTATTTATTTTCCTTTGGATGATTATTTTTTATTAAAAAAATTGTATAAAAGTTTTAATATAAAAAAGACTATAATAATAGAAACAGAAATTTGGCCTAATCTATACAATTTTGCTGAAAAAAATGGAAAATTATATATTGTAAATGGAAGAATTACAGAAAAAAAACTAAAATCATATTTAAAAGTGAAGAAGATTACACAAAAAGTTCTTGATTTACCTGAAAAAATACTAGTTCAAAGCGAAGAAGATAGAGATAGATATGAGAGGGTTGGGGTAAAAAAAGAAAATCTTGTAGTACATAAAAATTTAAAGTATTCCATACGTTATGAAAAAATTGATGAAGAGAAAAAAAATGAATATTTTAAAAAAAATGTGAATAAAGATAAAATAAAAATAGTTTGCGGTAGTACACGACCAGGGGAAGAAAAAATATGGCTTAAAGCATTTAAAGAGATAAATACGAGGAAAGAATACCAGTTGATAATAGTGCCTAGACATTTAAATAGAATAGAAGAAATAAAAAAAGAGATAGAAAATATCTTTAAAGACTCTAAAGATATTTATTCTCTATTGTCTGAAAATATGAAAACAGATATTTTAATAGTAGATAAAATGGGAGTATTGAGAGATTTTTATCAAATAGCAGATTTTACATTTGTAGGCGGAACATTAACAAATATTGGAGGACATTCTATATTAGAACCGTTATATTATGGAAAGCTACCTATCATAGGAAAGTATTATAACAATATAGAAGAAATAGTAAAAGAAGCTTCAAAAATGAATTTTATAAAAATAATTGAAAATAATGATGAAATATCAGAATATATTAAACAATCTAAATATATTAATACAGAACAGTTTTTTAAAGAGAATAATGATATAGAAAAAATAGTTAATGAATTATATAATTGATAAAAAATAGAAAGGAAAAGATTAAATGTCAATAGAAGAAAGAAATCTTGAAATAGTTAATGGGAAAGAAGTATGGAGATATTTTTTTGAAAAACCTAAAAAAAATTATAATAAATATATGTATGAAATGGTAAATTATCCTAAACACTTAATGTATGATAATGAAAAAGTTAGTACATATAAAGGAAAGTGGAATGAATTTTTCCAAAATGATAATGATGTGTTTTTGGAAATAGGATGCGGGAGTGGTAATTTTACTGTTAAAAATGCAGAAAAATTTAAAAACAGAAATTATATAGCACTGGAATTAAGATTTAAAAGACTTATAATGGGCGCAAGAAAATCTCAAAAAAGAAACCTTGAAAATATACTTTTTATAAGGAAGAGAGGGGAAAGTATTCTTGAATTATTTTCTCAAAAAGAAGTGTCAGGAGTATATATTAATTTTCCAGATCCTTGGGAAGGAGAAGAACGAAAAAGAGTTATAAGTAAAGATTTATTTGAAAAATTAAATATTATATTAAAAGATAATGGTAAATTATTTTTTAAGACAGACCATCAGAAGTATTATGAAGATGTTCTTGAACTTGTAAAAGAATTATCAGAATATAATATACTCTATCATACAAATGATCTTCACAATTCTGAAAAAGCTGAATATAATATAAAAACTGAATTTGAAGAAATGTTTTTAAGTAAGCATAGTATGAATATTAAATATATAGAAATAGAAAAAATAAGTAGATAAACTTCTATATTATATAAAATATGAAATAGATATTTATTTTATAAAATAATTAGAAAGTCAATAACTTCAATATAAAAAAGATGAGAAATTTATAATTTTAAACTTCCCATCTTTTTGTTTTATATTTTAACTAGAACTACATTTTTAGAAATTATATTTTTCATAAATCCGTTAAATTGATTTATATGAAGACTGTGATACTCTTCAAAATTTAAAGTGCAATCATAGGATAAAATTTCCATTTCTACTCCAAAAAGGTTTGCTCTAAAAGGGAGAGGAGTAAATCCATTTTTTATATAAAATTTTTGCCTTTTCTTTCTTTCTTCAAGATTTAAAGATTTAACATCGTAAGGATTTTCAATCTCTAAAAAAAATCTATAATTTTTATAATATTCTTTTAATAGATTAAGAACTTTTGAACCGTATCCTCTACTTCTTATATCAGAAGAAATAGAGAAAAAATCTAACAAAATTAAATCATTATATTTTAAAATAATTGCTAGACCTATAAAACCATCTGTCTCATTTTCAATGGAGAAAACTTCAAAACGTTTTTTCAAAATACCGATTAAAATAAGTAAAAATGGTTTTTTTTCTTCTTTTGGAAAAGAAGAATGATACAATTTGTAAATATTAATAAGTTGTTTTATTGATTTTAATTTTTTTAATTCCATTTTTAAATATACCTTTCACAATTAAAATATTCCAATACCATTCATTTCTAAAAACCTGAATAGTAGATTATTTGAAATTTTCTCATTTTTATGGTCGTCATAAGGAAGAGTAAAGTTACCATCTCTATTTGTCCAAAGTCTGTCATAGTAATCTAGTAAACTTTTAGAAATTTGTTGATCATAAGAAGAAATAATTTTAATTTCATTTTCAAGATTATAATCACGCATGTTTCTTCTTGTAAAATTAGTAGATCCTCCATAAGTTATCAAATTATCTTTTTTCAAAATAGAAAGCATTTTTACATGATACATTTCTTCGCCTTTATTATAAAATTTCACTTGAATATCATAACCATGCTTTCTAGCATATTTCATAAGCTCTCCTGCAGCGGCTTTATTAGGTAGCCCTGCATTAGAATTATTTAAAATAATTTCAAATTTTATTCCTCTTTTTGCAGCTTTTCTTATATCATTTATGATTCCTCTATCAGATAAGAAAAATTGAGCTATTATAACTTTATCACCAAAAACAGTATTTTTAAGTTCTTGGGAAATATCTTTTGCTGTTGCTCCTTCAGTAAAATACTGTAATTTAATATTTTCATTGCTTGAAAAAGGTATATGGTCAAAATTTTTATCGGGTAAAGTTCTATTTAAAGAACCGTCCTTCTTTGTAATTTTAGCAGAAGATTTCTCAGCCTCATAAATGTCTTTTAATATAGGAGAAGAAAATTTAAATCCTACATTAGAATGTTTAGATCCTTCAGCATGTGGATTAGCAGAAGTAAGTATTGCAGTATTTTCATTCATAATTAATTTTCTATGATTTGCTTTGGCATTTAATGCTCTTAAAATACTTCTTATTGTTACTTTGTCAGTCCCTTGATAAATTGGGTTTTTTATTTTACCTATATTTTTAGGATTGCCAAAAGGTTTAATAAATAATCTCCATGGAGTTGAGTAAATAGAAAGAGGATCTTTTAATTTTGAAATATCAATATAGCCTATTTTAACTCCAGCCTCTTCTAACTTTTTATGGGTAGGATTATTAAAAGCTCCGTAAAAAGTATTACTTTCATCTAAGATTAAGTATATGTCCACGTGAGGGTCTTTTTTTCTTTTTTCCAATATTTTTTCAGAAAATTCAGTTGCAATATTATAAGGTTCAAGTTTTTCTTTTACACCTTCTCCTAAAAAATCATTGAAAACAAAAATATCCATTAAAAAAAATTCTTGTGATTCGTTTAAAACTTCATAAACTTCATTCCAAATTTTTCTTTCAAAAACTCTTTTTCCATCTTTTTCATAATTTAAATCATGGAAAAATTTTACATTATCAGCATTATAAACTTCTGATTTTATGGAAAATCCTTCTGGTAGTGAAACACAAGATAAGATAAAAAATAATACAGTTATATTAAAAAAAAATAATTTTAATTTCATATATAATCCTTTCAAAATTTAAATAGATATGTTATTTATACATTTATATTATATCAATATATAAAAAAAATGACAATATAAAAAACTTTGCTATTTTTTATGAAATTTAATATTGTTTTTATTTTAAATTAATAGTAAAATACATGAATAGTAAATATATAATAAAAATTTATAAATTAAAATATAAATTATTAATAAATTAAGTTCAAAAATAATAATATTAAATAAAGTTTATATAATAAAAATTATATTTTAAGAAAGGAATATTTAAGGTGTAAAATGAATTATTTGGCGCACTCCATGATTTCACTAGAACTAGATAAAAAACTTACAAAGGATAGGAGTACATTATACGGTAATTTTACAGGTGATTTTTACAAAGGAAAAATAGAAAAAATAAATTTACCTGAAAATTTAAAAGAAGGAGTCGTATTACATAGAATAATAGACAGTATTTCAGATAGAGAAAATAACTATTTAAATGATATTTTATCGAAAGATTTTGGTATTTTTAAAGGAATTGTTTCTGATATAGTTATAGATCATTTTATTTCTAAAAATTTTTATAGTATTTTCAATGAAAATATTAATGACATTGAAAAAAAAATATTGTATACTATACACGATAATAAAAGATACTTTCCCTTAAAATTTTATGATTCATTTGATTGGGTTGTAAAAAATAAAGCTATGTCGAACTACTCAAATTTAGACTTTTTAGAAATAGTATTTATTGGAATGTCAAAAAGGATAAGAAAAGGAGAGATACTTCTTTTAGCCATAAAAAAAATAAGTGAAAATTATAAAATATTTGAAGAAAATTCTATAAATGAATTTTTATATGTAAAAGAACATAGTATTAATAAATTTTTAAATAAATAATAAAATATATAAATGGAGGAATTGATGAAAAAAATATTATTAGTATTGTTGATTTTTAGTGGTTTAAATTTAATGGGAACATCTAAGCCGTCTATTAAATCAGAAAATGCCAAAGTAGAAATTAAAAAGTTTAAAAGTTTAAAAGACGCTGCTAAAGATTATGAAAAAGTTTTGCAAGAAGTTTCAAATTACGGCTCAAGAGAGCTTTTACAAACTATAAATCCTGAAGTTGATCAATATGTAAAATCTAAAAATGATGAGGAATTAACTAAGAAATGGGAAGAATCAAATACCATGCTTATAGAGCAATTTGAGGTGTCTGTTCAGAAAGTTAATGAGTATAAAGAGTTGGGCGATGTTACATTTTTGATAAAAGGATACGATGAAAAAGTACTTGAAAAATACTTAAGTGATAATGTTTCTCAATATGCAAAAGTAAATGAAAAAGGTGAAATTGAAATTGAAATTGAAAAGTATATAGAATTGCAATATGAATATTTAAAAAATACTGCTAAAATAAATTTAGCTACTTCAAGAGTTGATTTTGTGAAATCTAGTGATGGTTGGAGAGTTATAGAACAAAATCAAAAAAAATAGAGTATAGAAAGAGGATATAAATGCTTACAGATTATCATATTCATTTTGAATTTGGAAGTTATGATGAGAAATGGGTTAAACTATTTTTTGAACAAGCAGAAGAAAAAGGATTAAAAGAAATAGGAATAACAGAACATACTCATGGATTTAAAGAATTTAAAGATTTGTATTATGATGAATTAATACTAGATAATTCTGAAATAGGAGAATTTCAAAAAAAATGGTTAGAACAGAAAACGAAATTTTGCCGTACTTTGGATGAATATAGAGATTTTATAAATATGTTAAAATCAAAAGGATATAAAGTTAAATTTGGATTGGAAGTATGTAATTTTAGAAATCAAGAAAAAGTAAAAGAAATTTTAGATAAATATGAATGGGATTATTTAATAGTATCTATACATTTTATAAAAGGGTGGGGATTCGATTTTAGCCAATTAAAACATCATTTTAATGATAAACCATTAAAAAATATTTGGTCTGACTATGCAAAAGAAATAGAACTTGTTGCTAATACAAAAATGTATGATGTTTTAGGTCATCCTTTTAATTTAAGAATATTTGAGAATATACCAGAAAAAAAAGATGTAGCAAAAATATTAGAAAATACAGCTAAATTATTAAAACAAAACAATATGATAGTAGATATTAATACAGGAACCTACTACAGATATCCTATTAAGGAAATAACACCTTACCAAGATTTCCTAGAAATGGTTAAAAAATATGATATACCAATAATTATTTCTAGTGATGCTCATTATCCTGAACATGTAGGAATGTATTTAAATGAAGCAGGAAAATATGCAAAATCTTTTGGTTTAGATGATATAATAATTTTTGATAAAAGAAAAAGATTAATTGAAAAAATATGAAATATTATTTAAAATTTATTTAATATAAATAATTTTATAAATATCCTATAAATATGGAATTATAAAATTATTTTTTTTTTCTAATAATATACTTTTGCATTATATGAATTTTATAAAAATAATCAAAAAAAGGATAAATTCATTTTAAATGAATTTATCCTAGTCCAAAGTTTAATTTTTTATTTGTTTGTTATTATTTTTTGCTATTTTAAAATTCTTTTAATGCTAATTTAGCTAATATCTAAGACTAACTAAATGGATTTATTGCCCATCTGAAAGCTTTACTATAATAGCTACTGTCTAAACTAGAAACCGTTACCCTTTTACTTCCAGAAGAAGCATGAATAAACTGTCTATTACCCATATAGATACCTACATGTGAAATACGACCTTTTCCAGCTGTTTCAAAAAATACCAAATCACCATTTCTCATATTCATTGATGAAATTTTTGGTTTGAATGTTGCCTGTGCACTAGAAACTCTTGGCAAGTTCAAGTCAGCCGCTTTTTTAAATACATAACCGACAAAACCAGAACAATCAAAGCTATTAGGTCCTGTTGCACCCCAAACATAAGGTGAACCAAGTTTTTTAGAAGCGAATTCTATAATTTGATCTCTAACAGATGATTTTGTTGAAACAGAATCATCGTTTGAGTCTTTAGTTTTTTTACTTTTAACATCTAAAGAAATAGAATCGTTTTTATAATAGCTACCAATTATATTTGTTAATTCAGCATTAGCGTTATTATTTCTACTAGTACCAGTAGAAAACGCAAATGTTGATAATAACAATGCTCCAGCCAGTATTACTATTCTTTTCATGTAACCTCCAATCTACCATAGAACTTTGGTATAATAATTCTACCACTTTACTCTTTGAATTGAATTAGAAATCTATGAAGTATTTATAAAAAATATGATAATATTAAAATTATTCATAAAATACTAATATAAAAAATTTCATATTATAAAAATTCAAAAGTTGAATTGTTTTATATAATATGATATCATATTACATAAAAAAACAATATGATTTAATAAAAAAATATATATAATTTGGAGGTAAAAATGTATAAAATTCTTGTTGGTGAATATATTGATGATGAAGCTATAGGAAGATTAAAAGAAGCTTCAGATGTTGAGGTAGATATAAAAATAGGAATTTCAAGAGAAGAAATTTTGAAAATTATTCATGAATATGACGCTTTAATAGTAAGAAGTGTTATAAAAGTAGACGAAGAATTACTATCCAAAGGTAAAAAGTTGAAAATTGTTGGAAGAGCTGGGAATGGAACAGATAATATAAATATTCCAGAAGCTACAAATCATGGGGTTATAGTAGCTAATACACCTGATAGTAACACGGTTTCTGCTTGTGAACTAACAATAGGTCTAATGTTAGCTAGTTCTAGAAACATAGTAGAGGCAAATAATTATATAAAGACTGGAAAATGGGAAAGAGAAATATTTGTTGGAAGTGAGTTATTCGAAAAAACACTGGGAATAATTGGTCTTGGAAGGATTGGAGGACTTATTGCCAAAAGAATGAAATCATTTGGAATGAATTTATTAGCATACGATCCATATATATCTGATGAAAGATTTAAAAGATATAATTGTGAAAAAGTTGAAACACTAGATGAACTTTTAGAAAGATCAGACGTTATAACTATACACACACCAAAAACATCTGAGACGATTGACATGATAAATTTTGATAATTTATATAAATTAAAAGATGGAGTTAGATTAGTAAACGTAGCTCGTGGAGGTCTATTTAATGAAGAAGCTGTAGCCGAAGGGTTGAAAAACAAAAAAATAGCAAGTTTTGGCTATGATGTTCATGAAGTGGAACCAAGGAGTGAATGTGTATTATATGAATTTGAAAATGCAGTAGCTACACCACACTTAGGAGCAACAACTTATGAGTCACAAAGAAATGTTGGGACTCAAGTTGTGAAGCAAGTTCTAAATGGATTAAGAGGAGAGATAGTAGAAACAGCTGTTAATTTACCTTCTATGGGAAGGGAAGAATTTTCAGTTATAAAACCTTATATTAATTTATCTGAAAAATTAGGAAAAATATACTATCAAATAAAGAAAGATGCGGTAACAAGTATAAGAATAAATTACTACGGTGAATTAGCTCAACAAGAAACTAAATTGCTAGATTCTATAGTGCTAAAAGGATTACTAGAACCAGTTTTAAAAGAAGAAGTAAACTATATAAATTCTAAAGTATTAGCTAAAAAAAGAGATATTGATATAATAGTAAATAAGAAAGAAGAAAAATACAAAAATTATGTTTCGGCTGTAGAAATAGTGGTAAGAAATGATAAAGATGAGAAAATACAAGTTGTAGGAACGGTAGGTGCAAATGACGAAGGTAGAATAATAAATATAAAAGATCATGATTTAGATATGGTAATTTCTGATAATATGTTATATTTGAAAAATGATGATGTACCTGGAGTTATTGGAGCAGTTGGAGATATTTTAGGGAAATTAAAAGTAAATATTGCAACAATGAATGTAGGAAGGAAAAAAAATAGTGCTGTAATGTTACTGACAGTAGATAGTAAGGTTGATAAATTAGGTATAGACAAATTAAGAGAGTTACCTCAAATAAAATGGGCGTACTATCTAGATTTGAAATAGAAAGGAAAATAGTAAAATGAGTTTAAAATTTAAAGTTAGCGTTCCTGCTACATCAGCTAATATAGGAGTAGGTTACGATTGTTTAGGAGTGGCTCTTGACTATAAATTAGAATTAGAAGTAGAAGAAAGTGATAAAATAGAATTTTTGGAAAATGGAGTTCCATTTTCTATACCAATAGAAGAAAATTATATTTTTGAATCTATAAAATATACAGAAAAATATTTAGAAGAAAAAATACCTAATTATAAAGTAAATATAATAAAAAATGAAATTCCTTTGGCAAGAGGACTTGGAAGTAGTTCTAGTGCTATAGTTGCAGGTATTTTAATAGCCAACACATTTTCAAGTAGTTGCTTAGATATAAATAAAGTAGCTAGATTAGCAGTTGAAATGGAAGGACATCCTGATAACGTTATTCCTGCTATATTTGGAGGAATGGTTCTAACAGCACACGATAGGGATAATTTAGTTTATAATAAAATACTTCATTCAGAGGAGCTATATTATTATGTGATGATACCAAATTTTAAATTATCAACTGAAAAATCTAGAAGTGTTTTACCTAAAACCTATGTAGTTTCGGATGTTATTAATAATATGTCAAGGTTAGGACTTTTAGTAAATTCTTTAAATAATGGTCAGTATGATAATTTAAGATTTTTGTTAGAAGATAAGATTCATCAACCATATAGATTTTCATTAATCAATGATTCAGAAAAAATATTTGAAGCTTCTAAAGACTTTGGTGCTTTAGGTGAGTATATAAGTGGAGCAGGTCCAACATTAATTTCTTTAAATTATGATGATGAAGAATTTTTAAATAATATGAAAAAATTATTGGAGACTCTTCCTAATAAGTGGAGCATTGAAAAAAAGAAAATAAACTTAAAAGGTGCAAAAGTATACGATTTAGTTAATATAAAAATATAAAAAATGGGGCTGTCTAAGATAAAATGATGATTTTAAGACAGCCTTAATTAAAAATAAACATTATAATAAATAAAAATAGAGGTAAGAAAATGGAATTTTATAATATTCATAATAATATAGGTAGACTAGAAGTTATAACAGGAAGTATGTTTTCAGGTAAAAGTGAAGAATTGATAAGAAGAATCAGAAGAGCAAAATATGCTAAACAAAAGATAGTTGTATTTAAGCATTCTATAGATAATAGATACTCTGAAAAAAATATTTTTTCTCACGGAAAAGATAAATTTGAAGCATATCCTGTAAATACAGTAGAACAAATGGAAAAAATAATGAATAAAAATATTGATGCAGATATAATAGGAATAGACGAAGTTCAATTTTTTAGTGAAAAAATAGTATCTTTTTGTAAAAAATATGTGGAATATGGTAAAAGAGTTATTGTAGCTGGACTTGATATGAGTTTTAGAGCAGAACCGTATCATCCTTTACCAGAATTAATGAGTATTTCAGATCAGGCAGATAAACTTCAAGCAATTTGTACTGTATGTGGGAAAACCGCATATGCAAGTCAAAGACTTATAAACGGAGAGCCTGCATATTACGAAGATCCTCTAGTAATGGTAGGAGCATCTGAAAATTATGAGGCAAGATGTAGAAGACATCACATAGTAAGACATAAAAAAGATAGAGGTAAAATTTATTTTATTTTGGGAACAGAGCCAGGATCTGGGAAAAAGAAAGTTGAAAATCTTTATGTATCAGATTTAGATCCAAATAGTAAAGTCGAAAACATAATATTAAAAGGAAATATAGCAAATATAAATTTATATATAAATGAAGAAAAAATAGATATTTTTAAATTAAGAGAAAAAATAAAAATAGGAGTAGAAGAAAATGATTATGTCTTTGTTAGAATAACGGGAGGTATTTTATTTAATATTGAAGGAAATTATAATATTCTTGATTTTATGTGTGAATATAGAAAACAATCTGAAATAATAATAACAGCCAAAAATAGAAAGGGTATTTTGAATCAAGTGTTACTAATGTTAAATTTATTAAAAAAATCAGATTTAAATATTAAAGAAATTATATATCATAACAATAGTGATGAAAAAGAAAATTATGAAATAATAGAAAAAGTAAAAGACATTTCAAAAATAAATTATAGAATAATAGAATAAAGAAGTTAATTATGTTATAATTGAATATATAAGAAATATAAAAATTAGAAAAGGACGATAGTAATGAGTATTTTAGATGGACTAAATGAAGAACAAAGAAAAGCTGCGGAAAAAGTAGATGGACCAGTATTGATATTAGCTGGTGCGGGAAGTGGAAAAACAAGAACAGTTACATATAGAATAGCTCATATGATAAAAGAATTGGGAATTTCACCTTTAAATATAATGGCATTAACATTTACAAATAAAGCAGCAAAAGAGATGAAAGAAAGAGCAGAAAACTTAATAGGACCTGAATCTCAAAATTTAGTAGTTTCAACTTTTCACTCTTTTTCAGTGAGACTCCTCAAAACTTATTCTGAAAGAATAGGTTATGGAACAAATTTTAATATTTATGATGTAGATGATCAAAAATCTATAATAAACAAAATAAAAAAAGAGTTAAATATTGGAAATGACGAGTTAACACCTTCTAAAATAGCAAATAAAATAAGTAAACTTAAAGAAGAGGGAATAGGAGTAAATGAACTAGAAAATAAAATAGATTTGAAAATAAGTTCGAATAGAATCTTTCATAGTGTATATAAAAGATACAATGAAGTATTAAAATCAAATAATGCTATGGATTTTTCTGACTTACTTTTAAACGCCAAAAAACTTTTAGAAGATCCATATGTCCTTGAAAGAGTTCAGGAAAGATATAAGTATATAATAGTAGACGAATACCAAGATACTAATGACATTCAATATGAAATAGTATCTAAAATAGCTCTAAAATATAAAAATATATGTGTTGTTGGAGATGAAGACCAAAGTATATATGCCTTTAGAGGAGCAAATATAAATAACATATTAAATTTTGAAAGAGATTATAAAAATGCTTTTGTTGTTAAATTAGAACAAAATTATAGATCGACAAAGACAATACTTAATGCAGCTAATGAAATTATAAAAAATAATAAAAGTTCCAAAGGTAAAAAACTTTGGACAGATAGAGATAAGGGAGAAAAAATAAAAGTATATAATGCTCAAAATATATATGATGAAGCTACCTTTATAATTAATGAAATAAAATCTAAAAAGAATTTTGGTATACAATATAAAGATATGACTATCTTATACAGAACTAATGCTCAGTCTAGAATATTAGAAGAAAGATTGCTAAATTCTAACATTCCTTATAAAATATATGGTGGAATGCAGTTTTTCCAAAGAAAAGAAATAAAAGATATCCTATCATATATGAGTTTATTAAATAACAGAAGTGATAATTATAATTTTTTAAGAGTAATAAATAGTCCAAAAAGATCCATAGGAGATAAAACTCTTGAAAAGATAGAAAAAAATGCAAATAATAAAGGTGTTTCTTTATTAGACTCACTTTTATATGTTGATGAAGTAGAGGGATTGAGAGTATCTACGAAAGATAAATTGAAGCAATTTTATAATATGATGAATGAAATTCATAGTGGACTTGAAGAGTATACATTAAAAGAAATTTTTGATGAAATAATGACAAAAACTAAATATATAGACTTTATTGAGGATAATAAAGAAGATAGGATAAAAAATATAGAAGAATTATTGAATAGTATAATTGAATCAGAAAAACAAAATCCAGGAATTTCTTTGAGCGAATATTTGGATATGATATCACTTACGACTACTACTGATAATTTGGAAGAAACAGAAAATTTTGTTAAACTTATGACAGTACATAGTTCAAAAGGATTAGAATTTGATTATGTTTATCTTGCGGGGATGGAAGACGGATTATTTCCATCATGTAATTTTGAAACAACTGAAGATGAAATAGAAGAAGAAAGAAGACTTTGTTATGTAGCGGTAACTAGAGCAAAAAAAGAGCTATACGTGACTCATTCATCAGAAAGAATGGTTTGGGGACAAATGAATTATATGATAAAACCCTCTAGATTTCTATCTGAAATGGATCAAAAAAGTTTAGAATATTTATCGGAAAAAATACAAAAAAATATTAAAAAAACAGAACAAAATATGTTAAATAATAAGAAAGAAAAAATAGAAAATTTCAATCCATTTTCTACGAAATCTTCTGTAAGGACTTCAAACTTAAAACATCATCAAGATTCAAAATATAAAGTAGGTGATACTGTTAATCATATAAAATTTGGTCAGGGGAAAATAAAAAGTATCGATTCTAAAAGCATTATAATAGATTTTATGGTAGGAGAAAAAAAATTAGCACTAGTTCTTGCAGAAAAATTTTTAAAAGATTAAATATATTGTAATATAAAAAATAATTACTTATATTTTTTAAAATAGAAAATAAAATTGGAGGAATAAGAATGAAAAGAACAACAATAAAAAATGAAGTTTCAATGACAGGAATAGGCCTTCATAAAGGAGATATGATTTCTATTGTTTTAAAACCAAATAAAGGCGATAATGATTACGGTTTAGGTATAATATTTAAAAGAATAGATATAGTTGATAGAGATAATGTAGTAAAAGTATGCCATAAAAATTTATTTGATCTTGAAAGAGGAACAAATATAAAAAATGAAGATAATGTAAAAATATATACTATTGAACATTTTTTATCCTCTCTTTCAGCTTTGGGAATAACCGATATTATCGTTGAAATAACAGGAAATGAACTTCCTATATTAGATGGTAGTTCTATACAATTTGTAGAAAAGCTTCAGGAATCAGGATTGGAAGAATTGGAAACAGAAATAGAGCCTATTATAATTACTGAACCATTAATATATAAAGAAGAAAAGGCTGGTAAATACGTTTTAGCTATTCCGTATGATGGATTCAAAATATCTTATACTATCGATTTTAATCATAGTTTTTTGAAATCACAATATTATGAAATTGATCTAAATTTAGACGAATATATAGAAAAAATTTCAAGATCAAGAACATTTGCTTTTGATTATGAAATAGATTTTTTAAAGAAAAATAACCTAGCTTTAGGAGGAAGCCTTGACAATGCAATTGTAGTTGGAAAAGATGGACCTCTAAATCCTGAAGGATTAAGATATCATGATGAGTTTGTAAGACATAAAATTCTTGATATAATAGGAGATCTTTATGTTTTAGGAAAACCAATAAGAGGACATATTATTGCAATTAAAGCAGGGCATTATGTAAATGCACAAATGTCTAAGATGATATCAAAAAAATATTTGAAAAAATAGAAAAAATAATTGTAATTTTCATTGAAATTGAATATAATATTAAAAAGAAATATTTGAAATGGGAGGAAATATGGAAACAGTAATGAATATAGAAGAAATAATGAAAGTGCTACCTCACAGATATCCATTTTTATTAGTAGATAAGGTAATAGAAAAAAATGGAACTGACTCATTGGTAGCAATAAAAAATATAACTATGAATGAGGAATTTTTTCAAGGACATTTTCCTGGAAAACCAGTTATGCCTGGAGTTTTACAAATGGAAGCACTTGCTCAGGCTGTTGGTTTGTTAATGTTGGAGCCTGGTAAAATACCGTTGTTTATGTCTATAGATAATTGTAAATTTAGAAAACCAGTTGTACCTGGAGATCAATTGAGATTGGAAGTTGAAAAAATAAAAGTAAAAAGAAATATTATAGTAGCAAAAGGAAGATGTTTAGTTGATGGAACAGTAGTAAGTGAAGGTGACTTAATGTTTGCAGTTCAAGAATTGTAATCTGATATAATAAAACAAGACAAAAGAGGTAGGATTATGAATTTAAATAATATACATTCAACAGCGATAATAGATGAGAATGCTAAAATTGGAGAAAATGTAACAATAGGTCCATATTCAATAATAGGACCTGAAGTAATAATAGGTAATGGAACAACTATAGAATCTCACGTTGTAATAGAAGGAGAGACTATAATAGGAGAAAATAACTATATATTTTCTTTTGCTTCGATAGGAAAAGTTCCTCAAGATTTAAAATTTAAAAATGAAAAAACAAGAGTTGTAATAGGAGATAATAATAAAATAAGAGAATTTGTTACAATTCACAGAGGAACAGATGATAAATATGAGACTAGAATTGGAAATAATTGTTTAATAATGGCGTATGTTCATATTGCTCATGATTGTATAATAGGAAACAATTGTGTCTTAGCAAATGCGGCAACTTTTGCAGGTCATGTTGAGGTAGAAGATTATGCAGTTGTTGGTGGTTTGACAGCAGTTCATCAATTTACAAGAGTTGGAAGACATGCCATGATAGGAGGGTGCTCCGCAGTAAATCAAGATGTAGTCCCTTATATGTTATCTGAGGGAAATAAAGCAAGAGCAGTTTATATAAATATAGTTGGATTGCAAAGAAGAGGGTTTTCTGATGAACAGATAAAAATATTAAGAGAAGTATATAAAATAATATTTAAGAAAAAATTAAAATTAGAAGAAGCCTTACAATTATTGGAAAAAGATTATAAAAATAATGAGGATGTTGTAAAATTAGTTGAATTTATAAGAAAAAGTAAAAGAGGAATAACTAGATAGATGGAAAGAATAGGAATAATAGCCGGAAATGGTAAGCTGCCCGAAATATTTTTAGAACAGTGCTATATAAAGGGAATTGAACCTTTTCCTGTCTATTTATTTGATAGTGTTGAGGAAAAGATAAAATCACACAAAAATTCAATAAAATATAGCGTAGCACAGCCGGGAAAGATAATTTCTTATTTTAAGAAAAATAACATTTCCCGTCTTGTTATGCTAGGAAAAGTTGAAAAAAGCCTTATTTTTTCTAATATAAAATTTGATTTTACAGCAATGAAAATTTTATTTTCTTCTAAAAATAAAAAAGATAAAAACATATTAAAATCAATAATAGATTATATAGAGAGTGAAGGGATTGATGTACTTCCTCAAAATTATTTATTAGATAAAGAAATGTCCAAAGAAATAATTTATACTAAGAGAAAACCTACAGAAGAAGATGAAAAAACAATAAAAATAGGTATGGAATCAGCTAAAATGTTGACTGATATTGATGCAGGTCAAACTTCTGTTGTTAAAAATGAATCTGTCATAGCTTTAGAGGCTATTGAAGGGACAGATCAAACTATATTAAGAGGAGGAGAACTTGCTGGGAAAGGTTGTATCATTGTGAAAGCGGCAAGAAGAAAGCAAGACTATAGAATAGATATACCTACAATTGGATTAGAAACTGTAAAAAAAGTAGTAGAAATTGGAGGAAGAGGAATTGTAATTGAAGCAGAAAAAATGTTATTTATTGATCAAGAAAATGTAATAGAATATGCTGATAAAAATAAAATATTTATAAAAGGGATAAAATATGAATAAAATAAAAAAAATATTTGTGTCGTGTGGAGAAATGTCAGGAGATTTACATCTATCTTATTTAATCAAAGAAATAAAAAAAATAGATCCCAAAGTGGAATTTCATGGAGTAGTTGGAGACAAATCTATACAAGAAGGGGCTATTAAATTAAATCACATAAAAGAAAATGATGTAATGGGATTTGTTGAAGCTTTGAAAAAATACAAATATTTTAAGAAAAAGTCATTAGAATATCTAACATATATAAAAGATAATAAAATAGATACTGTTATATTTGTAGATTTTGGTGGTTTTAATTTAAAATTTTTTGAATTAATAAAAAAAAATAAATTGCCAGTAAAAACAATATATTATATTCCTCCTAAAGTTTGGGCTTGGGGCAAAAAAAGAATAAAAAAATTAAAATTATTTGATGAAGTAATCGTTATTTTTCCCTTTGAAAAAGAATATTTTGATAATATTGAAAAAAAATCTGGATTACATGTTGAATATTTTGGCAACCCTTTAGTAGATAAATATAATTTTTCTAAAAAATTAGGGGATAAAATATTATTACTTCCAGGAAGTAGAAAGCAAGAAATAGAAAAATTCATACCTTTAATTTTAGAACTTGTTCAAAAAAAAGAAATGATTAATGAAAATTTTATATTGAAACTTGCTCATAAAGACCACATTAAATATATTGAAGAATTAGAAAATAAGTACAAATTTAAATTAGATAAAATAAGAAATATTGAAATAAGTTTTGAAAAAATAGATGAGTTAAGAAAAAAAAGTAAATATGCAATAGCTACATCAGGAACTGTTACATTTGAGTTATCCTTAATGGGATTACCTGTAATAGTAGTTTATAAAACGTCTTTAATAAACGCATTTATTGTTAGAAAAATTTTGAAAATAAAATATATAACATTAACAAATTTAAATAGTAGAAAAGAAATTTTTCCTGAATTATTACAAGAGAAATTTTCGGTTAATAATTTGATATATGAATGTAATAAAATGGAGAAAAATAAGAAAAATATAGTAAGTGAATTAGAAAAAGAAAGTTTAAAATTAGGTAATAAAGGGGTGCTTATGGAAATAGCACAACACTTATTAATAAAAATATAAATTAAAAGGAATGAAAATGGAAAATAAACGTGAAGAATTATTAAATAATTCTATATTTAAACTTTTTATAAAATATTTTATACCAACTTTAATAGGATCCATAGTGGTAGTTCTTTATAATATAGTAGATAGATTTTTCATAGGTAAAATAAGTGAAAAAGCCCTTGCAGGAGCAGGTGTAACATTCTATATAGTAATGCTTTTAATAGCCTTTGCGATGTTAATAGGTGTTGGAAGTGGAACTATTGTTTCACTTAGATTAGGAAAAGGAAATGAAGAAGACGCTGAAAAAATATTGGGGAACGCTATAACAATATTTACGATTTTAGGATTAATTTTATACATAGTTCTAAAATTAAATTTGGACACGATATTACTTTATTCCGGGGCTAATATGGATACCCTTCCTTATGCTAAATCGTATTTAAATATAATACTTTATTCCATATTTCCTTTATTTTTTTCTTATGGTTTAACAAGTGTATTAAACGCAGCTGGAACTCCTAGAATTGCAATGTTTTCATTAATGTTAGGTGCAATTACAAATATAATTTTAGATTATGTTGCAGTAATGATATTAAAAACAGGAATAGAGGGAACAGCTTACGCTACTTTAATAGGAAATACTTTAGCATCAATATTTGTGATGTACTTTATAATAGTTGGAAAGTTACCATTTAAAATACATTTATTTTCTTACGAATTAGAGAAAATTAGTACGATAAAGTTAAAATTTAAAAATTTGAAGTTAGATTATAAAATAGTAAAGGATATATTTTATATAGGAATGTCTCCATTCCTATTACAAGCAGCAAGTTCAGCAGTTGGATTAATAACTAATAAAATTGTTGAAACAAATGGAGGAACTTATGGAGTTGCTGTAGTTACAATAATTAATTCGTACTTACCAATAATGACAATGTCTGTTTACTCAGTGGCTCAAGCAATACAACCTATAATAGGATTTAATTATGGTGGTGAAAATTATAAAAGAGTAAAAAATGCTCTTTATATAGCTGTTTTTGTGGGTATTTTATTATCAACAATGTTTTGGATTATAGTGATGTTATTTCCAAAAGATTTAATAATATTTTTTAATTCAAAAGGAACGAATGAATCATTAAAAGAAGGAGTTAAAGCACTTAGAATATATTTTTCTCTAATAATACCAGCTTCATTGGGAATAATTATTCCAAATTATTTCCAAGCTACTGGAAGACCCAAATATGCGGTCATACTAAATTTGTTAAGACAAGTAGTTATATTTTTATTAGTAGTAATAATCTTTTCTCATATTTGGAAATTAGATGGTGTATGGTATGCTCAACCATTTACAGACGCATTATTTACGGTAATTTTAATTGTGTTTTTGTACTTTGAAAGGAAAAATTTAAACAGGAAAAGCTTAAAATAGTAACTATTAAAAGATAAATTAAATTTTTTTAAGTGAGGATGTAAAAATGAATATATTAAGTATAATATTTTTAGTTATAATAGCATATATTTTAGGAAGTATTCCTAATGCTTTATGGATAGGAAAAGTGTTTAGAGGTATTGATATAAGAGAACACGGAAGCAAAAACACAGGTTCTACTAATGCAGCAAGAGTTTTAGGAGGAAAACTTGGTATACTAACTTTAATTTTAGATGTATCTAAAGGAGCAATACCTTTGATTTTAGCAATATTTTTAGAAAAAGATTTAATAAAAAATAGTATAAATTCTAATACCATTTTAATTTTAATTGGTATTTGGTCTATTATAGGACATAGTTTTTCGATATTTTTAAATTTTAAAGGTGGAAAAGCAGTTGCTACAACACTGGGAGTATTTATAGTATTAGTTCCTAAAAGTATACTAGTGGTTGCTGTTGTATTTTTTATAGTTTTTTATATGTTTAAATATGTTTCATTATCATCAATATTGTCTTCAGTAACTTTACCAATATCCATATTTTTATTAGAAAAAAATATAGCATATACATTATTTGCGCTTTTAATATCGATTTTAATAATATTAAAACATAAAGATAATATAAAAAGGCTACTAAATGGAACAGAAACAAAATTTAAAATTAAAAATAAAAAGTAAAAAAATATGGAGTTGATATATATGAAAAATGTATTAGTAATAGGTGGTGGAAGTTGGGGAACAGCTTTATCAAGATTATTAATAGAAAATGGACATAGAGTTTATTTATGGGAGTACGATTCAGAAATAAGGGAAAATATAAAAGAAAAAGGAGAAAATTCATTATTTCTACCTGGTATTAAATTACCTAAAGAGTTAAATTTAGTTAATGAATATTGTGAGGTTTTAGAAAATATAGAAATATACAGTAAAATAGACGTAATATTACTAGCAACTCCAACACAGTTTTTGAGACCTATTTTAAAAAGATTGAAAAATTGTTTGAATTATAATGTAATTATAGTTAATGTTGCAAAAGGACTAGAAATATCTACTAAAAAAAGAATTTCAGAAGTTATTTCTGAAGAATTGAAAGACAAAGATTATAATTATGTATTATTAGCAGGACCTACTCATGCTGAAGAAGTAGCTAAAAAATTACCATCTGCTATTTTATCGGTTTCAAATGATGAAAAATATGCATTAGAAGTACAACAATTATTTAGTAATTCTTATTTTAGAGTTTACACAGGAACAGATTTAGTTGGAGCTGAGTTAGGAGGAGCTGTTAAAAACTGTCTTGCAATAGCAGCTGGAATAGCAGATGGATTAGGGTATGGAGATAATAGTAAAGCCGCTCTTCTAACAAGAGGATTGAATGAAATAATGGAGATTGGTAAATATTATAACGTAGATTCTAAGACGTTTATGGGTCTTTCTGGATTAGGAGATATAATAGTAACTTGTACCAGTAAACATAGTAGAAACAGATATGTTGGAGAAGAAATAGGGAAGGGAAAAAAAATAGAAGATATTATTTCTAGTATGAAAATGGTATCAGAAGGAGCTGAAACAATAAAAGCACTTTATATAATAATAAAGGAAAATAATATAAACGCACCAATTTTAAGTTCTTTATATGAAGTAATATATGAAGGTAAACCAGTTATTGAATTAGTTTCTTTATTTATGAGTAGAGATTTAAAATCAGAATTTATTTAAATAAAAATCAATAGTGAATAATGAGGGAGTGAGCATGGAGGAGAGTAATTTTAACCTAATTTCCTTATATTTAAGTGATATTCAAAAATTTAATTTATTAACTAAAGAAGAAGAATATGATTTATTAAAAAGAATAAGGGAAGAAAATGATGAACAGGCAAGACAACTGTTAATATTATCAAACTTAAGACTAGTTATAAGTACAGCAAAAAAATCACTAGGAAATGGACTTCCTTTAATTGATTTAATCAGTGAAGGAAATATAGGTTTAATAAAAGCAATAAATAAATTCGATTATGAAAAAGGACATAGACTCAGTACTTATGCTGTTTGGTGGATAAAGCAAGCTATAAAAAAAGCTATTATAAACACGGGAAGGGACATAAGAATACCTTCGTATAAATATGAGCAGTTATCTAAAGTAAATAAAGTGATAACTGAATATATGTCTAAATACGGAGAAGAACCTTCAATAGAGTATATTGCAAAAGAGGTAGAATTAAAAGAAAATAAAGTAATTTTACTTATGAGTGAATTTCAAGATGTTATGTCTCTAAATGAATCAATAGGTGATAATATTTATCTTGAGGATGTTATTGGAGAAGAAAATGACGTAGAAGATAAAATTATAAAAGAAGATCAACTAACTGAAATGAGAGAACTACTTGAAAATGTTTTAGCCGATAGAGAAAAAGAAATTTTAGAGTTAAGATACGGATTATATAATAAGAAAATACATACATTAAAAGAAATAGGAGAAATATTAAATATTACAAGAGAAAGAGTTAGACAAATAGAAAAAAAAGCTATAATGAAATTGAAAAATCATTTTAAAGAATACAAAGACATATTATAAAACATTTTTAATAAAGGAGTGTATCATGTTAAATGTTAAAGTAGATAGAAAAGAATTGCTAAAAGCCGTTCAAGTAGTTGAAAATGCAGTTTCTGAAAATAAAATAAGAGAAGTTTTGTCAGGAATATACATTGAAGCAACAGAAAATAAAATAATATTAAAAGGAACAGATCTAGAATTATCAATAAATACAGAAATTTCTGGAGAAATATTATCAGAAGGTAAAATTGTAATAAAGCATAAGCTAATTGAAGAATTTTTAAAGCAAATAACAGATGACAAAGTAGAGTTAATTGAAGAGCAAGGTAAATTAGTAATTAAAACATATAGTACGAATACAGAATTTTCATTATACGATTCAGAAAATTTTCCAATTCAATCAAAGTTTGAGTTAGGAGTAGAGTATACATTTAATAAAAATAAGTTACTTAGTTATATTGAAAATGTAAAAATTTCAGCTTCTACAGAACCTGAAAATTTAGCTGTAAACTGCATAAGATTTGAAATAGAAGAAAATAAATTAAAATTGATTTCATCTGATACTTATAGACTAACTTATATAGAAGAAGAATTAGAAGAAAATGAGAAAAATAAAGAAGGATTAAGTGTAAGTATACCTTTAAAAACAATAGATGGACTAATAAAAATAATGAGACTAATAAATGAGGATAACATTATTTTTAAATCTGACGGGACAAGAGTATTTTTTAAATTTTCAAATATAGAAATTTTAACTAGAGTGATAGAGCTTCAATTTCCTGACTATAAATCAATTTTAAAAAGTGCACAGCATGATAAAAAAATACTTCTAAATACAAAAGATTTTTTATCAGTACTAAAAAGAACTCTAATATTTGTAAGAGATAATAAAGATTCAAAAAATGGAGGTATATTTAACTTCGAAAATAAGAAACTAGTTTTGACTGGAATAAATGAAAATGCAAAAATTAAAGAAGAATTAGTTACAATTCAAGAGGGTGATAATCTAAAAATTTCATTAAATGTTAAGTTTTTATTGGATTATATTTCAATTCTTGAAGGAAAAGTAACAGAATTGAAATTGATGACTTCTAAAAGTTCAGTTTTAGTAAAATCTGAAGAAAATGATAAATCACTGTATTTTACAATGCCTTTAGCATTAAGAGAATAAAAAACAAAAAAAGTAAAAAAAGTAGTTGACAAAGAGTAATATAATGTGGTAATATAATTTTTGTCAATGCGAAATAAATTTTGCATAACAAAAGGACAATAAAAACAGAATAATAAGATAAG